>CALKVR010000630.1 GCA_938004815.1 uncultured Polyangiaceae bacterium
GGTCGTCGTCTTGGGGTCGAGCGGGAGGACCCGCTCGAAGTACGTGACGGAGAAGGTGCCGTCTTGCAGCCTCACCCGCAGATCGCCACGCTCGAGGGCGTCGCCATAGGCGGCGCCGAGGATGGGGAGGAGGATCTTGTCGCGCAAGGCCTCTTTCGGCGGGTGCCAATCGATGTCGAAGAACTCGGCGTAGAGTGAGCTCGGGCCGTTCTCGAGCACGTCGTCGAACCGCTCGTTCTGCCCGGTGGCGATGCCGACGTGATTGGGCACCCAATCGAGCAAGAGCCCCATGTCTCGGGCCCGGAGCGCGTCGGTGAACGACCGAAACCCGGCCTCGCCGCCGAGCTCGGGGTTGAGCCGGCGGTGGTCGACGACGTCATAGCCGTGGGTGCTGCCCTTGGCGGCGGCGAGGATGGGCGAGCTGTAGACGTCGGTGACCCCCAACGCCTCCAGGTAGGGGACGATCGCGGTAGCCTGCTCGAAGCCGAAGCTCGGGCCGAGCTGCAAGCGATAGGTCGAACAGAGCGTGTGCCGGGCGCCGCCCGAGCGCAGCACGCGCGACGGCGAGACGAAGAACTTGAGCGAACGCGCGACCAGCGTCGTCGTCTCGCCGGGGAGGAGCCGCTCCTCGGCGCGGTCGTCGGCCGTATCGGCCATCAGCTGCCACGGACCACCCATCGACTCGGCGCGCGGCACGCGGAACGTCAGCTCTTGGTCGCTCGCGTTCAGCAAGACGAGCAGGTCGTCGTCGACGAGCGGACGGCCGGCCTCGTCGACGTCGTCGATCCCGCGCCCCGCGAACGACATGGCGAACGCCTGCGTCGCCGGGTTCTGCCAATCGTCGTCGGACATCGGCTCTCCGCTCGGGAGGAACCACTCGAGGTCGTGGACGTCGGAGCCGTGAATCGGCCGCCCCTGAAAGAACTTCGACCGGTGGAGCGCGGGGTGGGCGCGCCGGAGCCGGAGCATCTCTTTGGTGAACTCGAACAGCGCGCGCTGCTCGTCGCTCCAGCGCCAGTCGAGCCAGGAGATCTCGTTGTCCTGGCAGTAGGCGTTGTTGTTGCCGCGCTGGGTGCGCGAGAACTCGTCGCCGGCGACGAGCATGGGCGTTCCCTGCGACAAGAGCAGCGTGGCGAGGAGGTTGCGCTGCATGCGGGCGCGTCGAGACTGCACATCGGGGTCGTGGGTCGGCCCCTCGACGCCGCAGTTCTGAGAGTGCTCGTCCTCGGCGCCGTCGCGGTTACCCTCGCCGTTCGCCTCGTTGTGCTTGTGCGCGTACGACACGAGATCACGGAGCGTGAAGCCATCGTGGGCCGTGATCAGGTTGATGCTGGCCGAGGGCCGGCGGCCGCTCGCTTCGTAGAGATCGCTCGAGCCGGTGAGGCGGTAGCCGATCTCGCCGGCCCGCCCGCCCTCGCCTCTCCAGAGCGCGCGCACCGAGTCGCGGAACTTTCCGTTCCACTCCGCCCAGCGGAGGGGAAAGTTGCCGACCTGGTAGCCGCCCTCGCCCACGTCCCACGGCTCCGCGATGAGCTTGACCTGGCTCAGGTCCGGCGACTGGTGAATGAGGGTGAAGAAGCTCGACAGGCGGTCCACGTCGTGGAGCTGCCGGGCGAGGGTCGAGGCGAGGTCGAAGCGGAACCCATCGACGTGCATCTCGGACACCCAGTACCGGAGCGAGTCCATGATGAGCGCGAGCACCTGCGGGTGCCGCACGTTGAGGGTGTTGCCGGTGCCGGTGTAGTCGAAGTAGTAGCGCTGATCGTCGGCGACCAACCGGTAGTAGGTCGGGTTGTCGATGCCCTTGAAGCTGAGGGTCGGCCCGAGGTGGTTTCCCTCGGCAGTGTGGTTGTAGACGACGTCGAGGATCACCTCGATGCCGGCGCGGTGAAGCGCCTTGATCATCTCTTTGAGCTCCCGCACCTCGGAGCCGAGCGTCGTGCCCGAGCGGTAGCGCACGTCGGGGGCGAAGTAGCTGACGGTGCTGTACCCCCAGTAGTTGCGGAGCCCGCGATCGACGAGCAGCTTGTCGTCGGCGAACGCGTGGATGGGCATGAGCTCGATCGCGGTCACCCCGAGATCGCGCAGGTGACGGATCACGGCGGGGTGGGCGACGCCGGCGTACGTGCCGCGCAGCGGCTCGGGCACCTCTGGGTGGAGCTTCGTGAGGCCGCGCACGTGGGCCTCGTAGATCACGCTCCGGTGGAGCGGCGTTCGAAGGGGCGCGTCGCCCTCCCAGTCGAACCTGTCGTCGACCACCACCCCGCGCGGTGCGCCGGTCGCGGGGGCGTCGGATCGCACCAAGTCGCCGTCGGGGTGACCGAGGGGGTACGCGAAGCAGCCGTCGCCCCACCGCTCGACGCCGTCGACGGCGCGCGCGTACGGGTCGAGCAGCAGCACCTCCGGGTTGAACCGTAGGCCGCGGGCAGGGTCGTAGGGGCCGTGGACACGGTAGGCATAGCGTTGCCCGGGGCCGATGCCAGGGAGGTACACGTGCCACACGAACGCGGTGCGATGGGGCACCGGAATCCGCGTCTCGACGCCGGCCGCGTCGATGAGGCAGAGATCGACACCTGTGGCGTTTTCGGAGTAGAGCGCAAAGTTGACACCCTCGCCGTCCCACGACGCGCCGAGCGGATAAGTCGTTCCCGGGAGAGGTTGCATGGGGGTTTGGAGCGTACCGGGCCGGCGGCGGCCGGGGGCTTTCGCCACAAGCACGAGCCGGGCCGCAGGGCACGCCGCCTGCTTCAGCGACGGGGCAACGAACCATGCACTCCGTCGGAACCCCCCTGCTGTGGGTCGTCTTCTTCGCGATCGTGCTGGGGATGCTCGCGCTCGACCTCGGCGTGTTTCATCGACGACCGCACGAAATGTCGACCAAGGAGGCTGCGCTGTGGAGCGTCACCTGGGTCGTTCTCGCCATGGGGTTCAACCTGTGGGTGCTCTACAGCTTCGGGGTCGAGGTGGCCGAAGCGTTCCTCACGGGGTACCTCATCGAGAAGGCGCTCTCGGTCGACAACCTGTTCGTCTTCTACCTGATCTTCGCCAGCTTCCACGTCGAGCTGAAGAACCAACATCGCCTGCTCTTCTGGGGCATCCTCGGCGCGCTCGTGCTCCGCGCGGTGATGGTGTTCGCGGGCACGTTCCTGCTCTCGCGCTTCACCTGGGTCGTCTACGTGTTCGGCGGGCTCTTGATCATGACCGGCATCAAGATGCTCGCGCGTCCCAAAGCGGAGCCGCACCCCGAGCGCGGTCGAGTGTTCGGCCTGGTGCGCCGGGTTATCCCCACCACGCCCGAGCCCGTCGGCGCACGCCTCTTCGCGCGGGTCGACGGCCGATGGATGGCGACCCCGCTCTTTCTGGTGCTGATCCTCATCGAGCTCACCGACGTCGTCTTCGCCATCGACTCCATCCTCGCCATCTTCGCGGTGACCTACGACCCGTTCATCGTCTTCACCTCGAACGTGTTCGCCATCCTCGGGATGCGGTCGCTCTACTTCGTGCTCGCGACGCTCGCGCGACGCTTCGACTACCTCCAGCCGGGCCTCGCGATCATCCTGCTCTTCGTCGGGGCAAAGCTCGCGCTCTCGAACTGGGTGCACGTGCCCGTCGCGGTGTCGCTCGGCGTCGTCGCGACGCTGCTCGCCGGCTCGATCGCCGCGTCGATGATCAAGACCCGGCGGCAGCGCCGGCGGGCCCAGCGCCGCCCGGCGTGACCAGGCTCTCGCGGAGAGCGACGTCGGTGTCGCCCCTGGCGGCGAGGGCCCAGGCGAGGGCGAGCTCGATCGAGGGGGCGTCGCCCCTCGCCACCGCCAGCGCGCGTGCGTGCTCGAAGTCGGTGGGAACGCGCAGCGTCCAGTTCTCGGGGTGCACCTCGCCCGGACGGTTGTAGATGCGCCGCTCACCGAACAGATCGGCCCAGAAGACCAGCACGTTCTTGGCCGGCCCCACGAACAAGTCGGAGAGGAGCGCGCTCTGGAGAGCGCCCGGCTCCGAGGCGAGACGCTCGCCGAACGCTGCGCGATCGGCGTCATTCGGAACGAGCCGCTCGCACAGGTACCGGATGCGCGGCGAGAGCGCGCCCGCCTCTCGCCACCTGTCGACGACGAGCGCGATGGGCGGCGTGTCGTGGTTGCCGACCATCACCCAGTCCTGGGGCGCCGCGCGATCGGTGCGGTACACGTCGGCCCTGTCGTCGGGGTTCGCCTTCTGCGTGACGCGAAACCGGCCGAGGCCATGCCGTGCCAGCACCGCCGCGAGCGGCCGCGGGCAAGTGCTCAAGACCTCGACCATGAGGTCGCGGTGGTCGGCCCCGGCCCCCTTCGCGACCTCTACGAAGAGATCGAGGATCACCGCGTAGGCGTCGACCTGCGCCGACGACAGCTGGGTCACCCAGTCGTCGGCGTAGCGAGGCACCCCCCGGCCGATCTGCTCGGGCGCGACGCGAGCGATGCGCGCCAGACGGGGGTGGTCCTCGAGGTCGGGCGACTCGAAGAGGCGCGCGCCCGCGCGCACGGCCGCGCCGGCGTCGGGGGCGTCGGCGTCGTACACCCAAGGGCACACCCAGCCATGGGGGTGATCGATCCGCACGCCGTCGTGCTCGGCAAAGAGCTTCTCGATCCGCTCGCGGACGAAGTCGCGTGCCGGCCCCGACGCGAGCGTGCCGGGATCGAGGACCGGGTAGCCCCACGGCTGGCCGAGCGGGTTCGTGCGGCTCGGGGGCGCTCCCATCGCGTAGGCGCGCAGGAACCGGTCGCGAAACAGGTAGCGATCGCGATGGCTCGTCCCGATGGCGAGGTCGGCGTAGACGCGCATGCCGAGGGCGCGCATCCGCCCTCGGAACGCCGCGTGCTGCTCGTGCGCCAGGAGCTGCTCGAGCTCGAACCGCCGGCCCGCCGCGCCCGCACGGGGCATGAACGGCCGCGCCCACGTCGTCCAGTCGTCCGTCCCTGCCGCCGCCGCCAGCTCTTCGAACTCGCGCTCGCGAAAGAGCCACGCCGAACGGAACGCGTCGAGCCGCCGATCGAGCTCCGCCTGGTCGCGGGTGTCCGCGCGGTCGAGGGCGCGCGACAGCAGCGACGCGTGGGCATCGAACGCATCTGCGTACGACCCGGAGACAGGCACCGCGCGGCGCGCGGCCTCGATCTCGGACGGGTGCACGGTCGTCGCCCACGGCCAGTCGCTGGTACCGGTCAGGGGGCCGAGCGCGATGTGGAGAGGGTTTCGTGAGAACGCCGTGGCGTCGTAGGGTGACGGGTTCACCCGGCTCGTCTTGCCGCTGGGCCCGAGCGCGACCCCGTCGAACCCCATCGCGGCCGCCGCTTGAAGGAGCTCGAACGCGCGCGCCGAGTAGGGCGTGCCCCAGCCGACGTCGTCTTCACCGGCGGGGAAGCTGGCCTGATGGATGGACAGGACGAAGCGCTCGATGGAGAGTCTCTCGAGGGCGCTCCGGATGGGTCGGCGGGGTTCGTCGTCGGCTCGGCTCATGCTTCCGGCGGCTGGGCTCCGGGGAGAATCGCAACTCGGACAGTTTGAGCCGCGACGATGCGAAGACAATACGATAAGACGTTCACTGTGCGCAAAAGGCCCCTTGTGCGGCGAAAGGCCGCGGCATCCGACCCGCTCTGGTTCAAGAACGCCGTCATCTACGAAGTGCTGATCCGCGCGTTCGCCGACTCGAACGCCGACGGCATCGGCGACCTGCCCGGCCTCACTTCCAAGCTCGACTACCTCCAGGACGTGGGCGTTACCGCTCTGTGGCTCCTGCCTTTCTACCCGTCGCCGCTCAAGGACGGCGGGTACGACATCGCCGACTACAAGGATATCCACCCGGCGTACGGCACCCTCGGCGACTTCAAGCGCTTTTTGTCAGAAGCGCACGATCGTGGCATCCGTGTCATCACCGAGCTGGTCATCAACCACACGTCGTCCGAGCACGCCTGGTTCCAGCGCGCCCGCCGCGCGCCGCCCGGCAGCGCCGCCCGCAACTTCTACGTCTGGAGCGACACCCAGGAGCGCTACCAAAAAGCGCGGATCATCTTCAAAGACTTCGAGACCTCGAACTGGGCGTGGGACCCGCTCGCCAAGGCCTACTACTGGCACCGGTTCTACTCGCACCAGCCCGACCTCAACTTCGACAACCCGGCCGTGCACGACGCCGTCGTCGACGTCCTCGATTTCTGGTTCGAGATGGGCATAGACGGGATGCGCCTCGACGCGGTGCCGTATCTCTACGAGCGTGAGGGCACGAGCTGCGAGAACCTGCCCGAGACGCACGCGTACCTGAAGCGCCTGCGCACGCACGTCGACGCCAAATACAAGGACCGGATGCTCCTCGCCGAAGCGAACCAGTGGCCGGCCGACGCGGCCGCGTACTTCGGCGACGGCGACGAGTGCCACATGAACTTTCACTTTCCCCTGATGCCGCGCATGTTCATGTCGCTGCAGATGGAGGACCGCTTCCCCATCGTCGACATCCTCCGGCAGACACCGAAGATCCCCGAGACGTGCCAGTGGGCGACGTTCCTCCGCAACCACGACGAGCTGACGCTCGAAATGGTCACCGACGAAGAGCGCGACTACATGTACCGCGCCTACACCGAGGATCCGGTCGCGCGCATCAACCTCGGCATCCGGCGGCGCCTCGCGCCGCTCTTGCGGTCGCGGCGGCGGATCGAGCTGATGACGTCACTCCTGTTCTCGCTGCCCGGCACGCCGGTGCTCTACTACGGCGACGAGATCGGGATGGGCGACAACGTCTACCTCGGTGACCGCGACGGGGTGCGGACACCGATGCAGTGGAGCGCCGATCGCAACGGCGGCTTCTCTCGCGCCAACCCGCAGCGCCTCTACCTGCCGGTGATCATCGACCCCGAGTATCACTACGAGGCCATCAACGTCGAAGCGCAGCAGAGCAACCCGTCGTCGCTCCTCTGGTGGATCAAGCGGCTCATTTCGGCGCGCAAGCAGCACCCCGTCTTCGGCTACGGCGAGCTCGAGCCACTGTACCCCGACAACCCGCGCATCCTCGCGTTCGCTCGCGTTCGCGGCGACGAGCAGGTCCTCGTCCTCGCCAACCTCTCCAAGCACACCCAGCACGCCGAGATCGATCTGCGCCAGTTCGCGGGCAAGGTGCCGGTCGAGATCTTCGGGCTCAGCCGGTTCCCCGCGATCACCGATCGCCCTTACGCGCTCACGTTCTCACCCCACACGTTCTATTGGCTCTCACTCGAGAGCCCGGCCGCCGGCACGCGCCCGCCCGCCGCCCTCACCGCCCAGGGGGCCTGGACGAACGTCGTGCACGCCCCCGGCCCGCTCGCTCGCGCGCTCACCGCCTACGCCACCGCTCGGCGATGGTTCCGCGGCAAAGCCCGGACGATCGCGGGCTCTCGGATCGTCGATGTGTTCGACACCAAGGACGATCCGAGCCGGATGGTCTTCGTCCTCTTCGAGGTCGAGTACACCGAGGGGGAGCCGGAGACCTACGTCATCCCGATCGCGTTCGCCTCCGGCGACGTCGCCACCCACCTCGGGCACAGCGCGGCCGAGGCCGTCATCGGCGCCGTCGAGATCGAAGGGGGCGACCCGCCTCGCGGCGTGCTCTACGACAGCTTTGCGGCCGGCGACGCCGCCCTCGTGCTGTTGCGCCTCTCGCGCTCGCGGGCGACCCTCGGCGGGTCGTCGGGGCGGCTGGTCGGCGGCTCCGGCAAGGCGCTGCGCGAGAAGTTCGACGAGGCCCCGGTGTCGATCCGCTCGGGCCAGCTCGAGCAGACCAACTCGACTGCACAGCTCGACGACCGCGCGGTGGTGAAGCTCGTGCGCCAGTCGGAGCCCGGCTCGAACGCCGAGCTCGAGATGGGGGCGTACTTCGCCGAGAACGCGCCCCACGGCAGGGTCTCTCGCGTGCTCGGGTCGGTCTCGTACAAGCCTCCGACGGGTGACGCGTCGGCGATCGCGGTCCTCACCGAGTTCGTGCCCAACGAGGGCCTCGCGTGGGACGTCTTCAGCAACGGGCTCGAGGCCATCTTCGAGGGCGCGCTCTCGCGCACCGAGGAGCCTCCCCTCCCCGCCCCCGGCGGCTGCGCCTTCGGCGACGTCCCACCGGAGCCGCCGCCAGCGCTCGTCGACGTGGCCGGGCAGCACCTGCGCCGCGCGCGCCAGCTCGGTGTCGTCACGGCCGAGGTCCACGTCGCGCTCGGGCGCGGGACAGAGCCCGCGTTCGCCCCCGAGCCGTTCACCATCATGCACCAACAGTCGCTCTACCAGCGCGCGCGCGCGCTCTTCGTGCGAACGCTCGAGGCCATCGACCGCAACAAAGCGTCGTTGCCGCCCTCCGTCCACGAAGAGATCGGCGCCCTGTTCGAGGCCCGCGGCGCGGTCGAGGCCCACCTCGCGCGGATCACGGCCGAGCCCATCGACGCGGTGCGCATCCGAGCCCACGGCGATCTGCACCTCGGCCAGGTCCTGTTCACGGGCGACGACTTCGTCATCATCGACTTCGAGGGCGAGCCGGGTCGTCCGCTCCGCGAGCGGCGCTACAAGCGGAACGTCCTCCGCGACGTCGCGGGGATGTTGCGGTCGTTCTCGTACGCGTCGGAGTCGGCGCTCCTCGGGGGCCGGCAGCGCGCCCAAGACTTCGACCGGCTGCGACCGTGGGCGCGCGCTTGGTCGACGTGGACGAGCTGCGCGTACCTCTCCGGGTACCTCGAGACCGCTCGCGGCACCGCCCTCGTGCCGCCGTCGGCCGCGGTGCGGAAGCTGCTCGTCGACTTCTACTCGATAGAGAAATGCATCTACGAGATCGGCTACGAGCTGTCGTCGCGGCCGACGTGGCTGCCTATCCCGGTGCGCGGGCTGCTGGAGCTCGTCGCGGACGGGTGAGCGCTACCAGGCGATGTCGGCGAGGAAGGGCAAGTGGTCGGACGCGACACGGGCCGCGGCCGACGCGTGCGATCCGGCCGACCGCACCCGCAGGGGCGCCGACACGAGGACGTGGTCGAGCCCGAGGACAGGGTAAGCGGCAGGCCACGTCTTGCCCCCGCGGCCGTTCGCCTCGGCGACCGCCAACCGCGTGCCGAGCATCTGGAGGAGACGCGACCTCCGCCCTGCGTTCAGATCGCCGAGCAGCACGAGCGGCATCCGATCCTCTTCGTGAATCGCCCGGCGCATCCGACCGATGAGCGCGCTGGTCTGCCGGGCACGCTCGGCCTCGCGAACCCCGAGGTGGACGCTCCACACCGAGACCTTGCCGCTCGGCGTGTCGACGACGGCCTCTACCGCGCAGCGCGGCTCGGCCCGCCAGAGCGAGACGCCGGGCAGCGTCAACGTCACGTGGGAGACCACGGGCCAGCGCGCCAAGATGGCGTTTCCATAGGCACCGTGCTCGGCGCTGCTCTGCGCGGCTGAAAAGGCGCACGAGTAGCCGAGCGCGCGGGCGAGCATCATCGCCTGGTCCGCGCCGCCGCTCCGAGCGCGCCCGCTGTCGACCTCCTGCAGCCCGATCACGTCCGCGCCGGTCTCGGCGAGAACTCGGCCGACGAGCTCGACGTCGGGCACGCCGGACCGTCCGACGGCGCCGTGGATGTTGTAGGTCGCCACACGCATTCCCGCTGCGCTCTCTTCCGGGTCGCTCTCTGCAGAGAGCATGCCCAGCGCGGCCCGGCTCGGCGCGGCGCGGCATGACCCTTGTACGGGAGCGCGGCATGCCTGCGGACAAGACGCAGTCCCTGTCGATTCACCGAGCCACCCGCCTCGCGTTCATCGTCGACGCCGAGGCATATTTCACCACCGTCGCGGAAAGCATCGAGCGCGCCCGGCGCTCCATCTTCATCCTGGGCTGGGACGTCGATGGGCGAACTCAGCTTCCCGACCCGCGCGATCCGCGGCGCTCGATCTCGCTCCGACGCCTCCTGCACCGCAAGGCAGCGGATACGCCGGACGTGCGAATCCGCATCCTCGGCTGGGACTTTTCGACCATCTTCGCGCTCGAGCGTCAGATGTTCCCCAAGCTCCACCTCGACTGGCGCACGCACGACCGCGTCACCTTCGTCGCCGACGCCAATCATCCGGCCGGAGCGGCCCACCACCAGAAGATCGTGGTGGTCGACGACGCGGTCGCGTTCAGCGGCGGCCTCGATCTGACGATTCGCCGGTGGGACACCCGCCGCCACCGGACGAAGGAACCCCGACGCGTCGACCCGGACGGCGACCCTTACGCGCCCTTTCACGACGTGCAGATCGTGGTCGAGGGCGAAGCGGCCCGCGCGCTCGGCAAGCTCGTCCGAAAGCGATGGAAGAACGCGACAGGCGAGGACATCGCGCTCGAGGCCTCGTCGGGCTCCCCCGTGTGGCCGGCGTCGGCGCCGGCCGACGCCACGGACGCGCAGGTCGAGATCAGCTGCACGTTCGGCGAATGCGAGGGCCAGGTCTGCGTTCAGGAGGTGCGCGACTCGCTCCTCGCCCAGATCGCATCCGCGAAGACGGCCATCTACGTCGAGAACCAGTACCTGTCGTGCGAAGAGGTCGGCGACGCGATCGCGGCGCGGCTCGAGGAGCCGGACGGGCCCGAGGTCGTGATCGTGCTGCCGCGAAGGTCCATGGGCTGGCTCGAGAAGCGGAGCATGTCGGTACCTCGCAAGCGCGTCATCGCGCGCCTCCGCGCCGCTAGACACCCCGAGAGGCTTCGCGTCCTCTGGCCGCGATCTGGAGCCGAGGACGTGTACGTGCACGCCAAGGTACTGGTGACGGACGACCAGATGGCGAGAGTAGGCTCCGCCAACCTGAGCCGTCGCTCGATGAACCTCGACACCGAGTGCGACGTGACCGTGGTAGCCGATGGGAGCGCGGACACGGCCAGAGCGATCGCGGCGTTTCGCGCGGGGCTGATCGCCGAGCACCTGGGCGTCGAGCGTGACGAGATCGCCGAGCGCGTCGCGGCGGGCTGGAGCCTCTGCCGCATCGTCGACGAGGTGCGCGGTCGTGCCCACGCGCTGCTCCCCGTCGAGGACGAGCCGCCCTCCGAGGACGACATCACGTGGCTCGCCGACATCGCCGATCCGGAGGCGCCGCTCGACGCGGAGCACCTGCTCCAGATGCTCGGTGCGACGCCCCGACGGGTCTACCGTGTCCGCCGCGCCGTCGGCATCGTACTGACGATCGCTCTGCTCGCGTTCGGCGTGGTTTGGTTGGCAGATCATCCCCTCTGGTAGACCTCCCCGCGGCGCTCACGCCGCTTTCGGGAGATCGTCCTCGTAGCGCGCACAGATGGCCGATAGCGCCCGGAGCGTGGCGCCATCCTGCTCCCAAGCGGCGACGGTCGCCTCGATGTCGACGCGGATCGAGTCGGTGGGTGCGGTCACGCACTGCTCGTGCATGAATCGAACGAGCTCACCGATCATCGCCATGCCATGCGCCATCACGGAGCGCTCGGCAAGCGCTCGCTCCCAGGCTTCGATTCTCCGGCGGGCGATCGCCAGCCTCCGCTCGATCCACTCGCGGGCCGGGCCCGTCGTGTTTCGGCGCATCGCGTCGAGGTGGGCGGCATGCTCCGCGAGGTCGGCTCGGCTGATGGGGCGGTACGCCTCGACGCTCTGACGATGCGCGATGGCGAGGCGGATGAACGCAGCAAAAAGCCGGCTGAGGCCGAGCCACTCGTCGGCGTCGAGGCCGTCGTCGGCTCCGGCTCGAACGCTCCGCTGGTTGATCTGCACGGCGAGCCGCTCGATGTGCTCGAGCTCGCGCCGGTGCTCGTCGCTCATCCTTCCGACGAGCAGCTCACGCATGGCGGCGGCATCGGCCCGCCTGGTCTCCGCGATGCGCAGGTCGACGGCACGGCGGAAACGGCCCAATCGGGGCAGAAGCAAGAGGAGCCCTGCCTGCCCGATCGCGAGGAGCAGCAAAGGCACGACGATGGTGTGCGAAAAGAGCGCGATGGTCGCGGGAATGATCAGCAACACCGCCTGGGCGGAGTGCTTGACCGAGTGTCTTCTGTAGACCGAGATCGCGTGCTTTCCCCGGTACGACGGCCGCCTCGCCAGCATGCTGCTCCTCCGTTGCTCAGGCTGGGCGAAAGCGCTCGCAACGCACGTGCCATTGTCGAGCATTGGCACGGCCCGCCTCGTGCATTCGGCTCGTGGGCCACACGACCACCCTGACGACGCCGCACTCCGGCAGCGCGATCGAGCCGAAGCCGGCATTCACGATTGCGCGCAGCGATCGGACGCTCATCCTCGCCGGGGACCTGACGATCGCATCGGGCAGCGAGCTGTGGCGGAAGCTTCGCGAACAGCTCGACGACGCGCAAGAGCCGATCGCATCGATCGACCTGACGCGGGCGCGCTCGGTCGACGGTGTAGGCGCGTCGATCCTCGGGTCGTTTCGCAGCCAGCTGGCCACGCGGGGCGTCGATGCCACGGTGGTCGGAGCCAACCAGCAGGTCAGCGAGCTGCTCGGGCTCTTCGAGGCCGGGGAGCAGCCGGAACGGCCGCGCACCTCGTTCGTCGAGCGCGTCGGACAGCGGACCGTCGAGCTAGGGGCGGGCCTGCGGAACATCGTCGCGTTCATCGGCGAGCTCACGGTCGAGCTCGTGGGCGCGTGGCGCCGCCCGCGAACGGCGAATTGGCGGTCGACGATCCCGCTGGCGGAGCGGGCGGGCGCGGACGCCGTCCCCATCGTCCTCTTGATCAACTTTCTCGTCGGGCTGGTCATGGCCCACCACTCGGCCGCCAAGTTGAGACAGTACGGCGCCTCGCTCTACGTCGCCGATATCGTCGTCTTGTCGGTCACGCGTGAGCTCGCGCCGCTCATGACCGCGATCATCCTCGCGGGCCGCTCGGGGGCCGCGTTCACGGCCGAGATCGCGACGATGAAGGTCTCCGAAGAGATCGACGCGCTCCGCGCCATGGGGTTCGGGCCCGTGCGCTACCTCGCCCTGCCTCGCCTCTTGGCCCTCGGGCTGGTGGCCCCGCTCCTCGTCGTGCTCGGGGACATGGTCGGCATCCTCGGCGGGATGGTCATGGCGTGGGTCGGGTTGGAGGTCAGCCCGACCGCTTTCTTCAACGAGGCTCTCCGAGCCCTGAGGCCGTTCGACGTGATCGGGGGCCTCATCAAGAGCGTCGTCTTCGGGTGGGCCATCGGAGTGATCGCTTGCCAGCGTGGCTTCGCGGCCAAGGGGGGGGCCGCCGAGGTGGGCGACAAGACGACCTCCACCGTCGTGACCTGTCTCTTCGGGATCGTCCTGCTCGACGCCGTCCTCACCATCCTCTTCCAGGTGATTCGATCGATATGAGCCCTGTCATCGTCGCACGCGATCTAGCCATCGGCTTTCCGCCCGATCCGCCTCTCCTCGAGAGCGCCACCTTCGAGATCGATAGGGGCGAAATCTTTGCCGTGCTCGGCGGAAGCGGCTGCGGCAAGTCCACGCTGCTCCGCTGTCTCATCGGCCTCGAGCAGCCGCTCGCAGGCACGCTCCTCGTGGAGGGGAGCCCGCCCGAGATGAAGGTCGGCAAGCCCACCTACGGCGTGAGCTTCCAGCACGGTGCGCTCCTCGGCTCGCTCACGCTGGAGGAGAACCTCGCGCTGCCGCTCACCTCGTGGACCGACCTGCCCGACGAAGCGATCGCGCCGATCGTTCGGGCCAAGCTCGCGATGGTCGGCCTCGACGGCGCCGCGCACAGGCTGCCCTCGGAAATATCGGGCGGGATGCGCAAGCGCGCCGCGATCGCGCGCGCGCTCATGCTCGAGCCCACGCTCCTGTTCCTGGACGAGCCGTCGGCGGGGCTCGACCCCATCACGAGCGCCGGGCTCGACGAGCTGATCCTCACCCTGCGTCGAACCCTGGGGCTCACGGTCGTGATCGTCAGCCACGAGCTACCCAGCATCGAGCGCATCGTCGACCGGTCGATCGTCCTCGACGCCCAGGCGCGGAGGATCGTCGCCACCGGCGCCCCGAAGGATCTCGCGGAGAGCGACGAGCCGAGAGTCTCGGACTTTTTCCACCGTCGTTGGAGAGCAGCATGAGAAAGCAGCCCGGATACTTCAAGCTCGGCCTGTTCGTCTTGGTCTCCCTCGCCATCGCCCTCGTCGGCGCGGTGGCGCTGGGGGCACGTGTCAGCGAACAGCCGACCGTGCCCTATCACGTCTTCTTCGACGAGTCGGTGCAGGGTCTGGACGTGGGCGCACCCGTCAAATACCGCGGCGTCAACGTCGGCGTCGTAGCGCGCATCGACATCGCGCCCGACCGCCGGCACGTCGACGTCGTCTGCGAGCTCGACGTGGAGAGTCTTCGTCGGATGGGGCTCTCCGAGGAGACCTACGGAGACCACGTCGAGTTCCCGGTGCCCGAGGGGCTGCGAGCACAGCTCGGCATGCAGGGGATCACCGGGGTGAAGTTCGTGCTCATCGACTTCTTCGACCCGGCCGCGAACCCGCCTCCCCCCCTGCCCTTCTCGACACCGCCCAACACGATCCCCGCCGCGCGCTCGCTCATGAAGAACGTCGAGGAGACCGTCCCCAAGATCGGCGAAGAGCTGCTGACGATCCTCGAGCGCGTCGACCGAGTGGTGGCCACGCTCGAGGAGCAGCAGGTCCCCGAGAAGGTCGCGGCCTTGGTGGTCGAGATCACGGACGCCGTACGCGACGCGCGCAAGGTCATCGCGGCCATCGACCGGGAGCGGATCCCGGCCCGCTTGGCGAAGACCCTCCAGAACGCCGAGTCCGCGTTCGCTGGGCTCGACGCGACCATGCAGGGCATCAACGCCGAGGACGGGCTGGTGGCGAGCGCCAAGCGCGCCACCGACTCGTTCGGCGATTTTGGGCAAAGCGCCACCACCGGCACCCGCGACATGGCCGACGCACTCCAAGACGTCAGCGAAGCAGCCCAAGCGGTGCGCCGCTTGGCCGACGCGCTCGAGCGCGACCCGGACATGCTGCTGAAGGGTCGAGCAGAGGGAGAGAGAAAGTGAACCGAGCCGTATCCACGCTGCCCATCGCGGCCGTCTTCTTCGGCGGGTGCGCGCTGCTCGACAAAGCCGAGCCGCTCGACGTCACGTACTTCGACCCCTCGCCCGCTGCGATCCGCGAGCAAGCCATCGCCGGCGCCACGAACGACCGGGGCTCGATCGAGCTCCGCCTCGACCGTGTGACCGCCGCCGAGCACCTCCGCGAGCGCATCGCGTACCGGCGGCGCGGCGTCGAGATCGGGTTCTACGAGGATCAGCGCTGGGCCGAGCAGCCGGACACCTATGTCCGGCGCGCCCTCGCCCACGCTCTCTTCGACGAGCAGGGCTTCGGCGAAGCCGTCTCGGGCGCACGGCCGGCGCTCGAGGCCGAGCTCGTCGCGTTCGAAGAGGTCCGCAGCCCTCGGGGCAAGGGAGCGCGCGTCTCGATCCGGTACGCCCTGCGAGACGGCGCACGGGTCGTTGCGTCCGATCTGATCACGATCGAGCGCCCGCTCGACGGCGGCGGGCAGCCCATCGACCTCGCGCGCGCGCTGGGCGACGCCCTCGGCGCGGCGTCGACCGAAATCGGAAAGCGAACCGCGGCCGCGCTCGAGACGCCGGAGCCCGGCGACGAGCCGTGACCGTGGTCTCAGCCGGTGGCGAGCGCCCGCTCGAGCGCCCGGAGGAAGACGCGGTAGACGTCGAGCTCGTACGCGCCCATGTGAAAGATGCGAAAGAGCGTCGCCGACAGCTTGCCCTGCGCCGCGTAGATCTCGAACGTGTGGCCCTCGATCTCGTCACTGGCGAGGCGGCGCGCGAGCGCTTCGAAGGTGTGCCCGGCCGGCAGCTCGAGGGCGGTGCCGATGCTCGAGAGCGGCATCCCCGGCCAGCGCGCGATCGTCAGGCCCAGAGCCTCGTAGCCGGTACGCAGGAGACCGGCGCGGGCCCGGTAAATCGCGTTGCGGCCCGCTACCCCGCCCTCGTCTTCGAGGACGGCGAGCGCGGCCTGCACCTGGAGCAAGCTCATCGGATCGATCGTGTAGGGGGGCGAACCGGCGCTCTGC
>CALKVR010000631.1 GCA_938004815.1 uncultured Polyangiaceae bacterium
GCGAGATCGCGATCGGCAACAGCGTCGGGCTGTCGATCGGCGACAAGGTCGACGTCTCGGTCGGCAACGTGGTCAGCGCCACGACGGGTCAGGTCAACGAGGTCTACCTGGGGGTGAAGAACTCGCTCTCGATCGCCTCGCTCATCGAGATATTCGTCGGCTTCAAGGCGTCGTTCCAGTGGGGGCCGTACATCGACACCAAGACCGAGGACATGGAGATCAAGCTGACGACCGGCACGAAGCTCGGCTCGTCGCTGAAGAAGCTCGGCTTCAAGATCGACGAAGGGTGACGTGCGAAAGCGCAACCTGACGCCGTTCCTCTTCGCGACCAAGGCGACGTCGCGAAAGCCGCCCGCGCCCGAAGCGACCGTCGTCGTGAGGGGGCGCTTCGCGATCGCTCCGGGCGTCCTCGCGCCGCTCGACGATCAGGGGCGGATGTCCGGCGATCTGTTCGACGAGGACGACGAGGACGCGGCGGGCGCGTCGACCAAGCCCAGCGATCTTGCCGACTTCAAGCTCCGCGGTGAGGTGCTGCTCACCGGGGCGTGCTTCGCGCCGGGCGGCACGCCGACGGGCGAGAGCTTCGTTCGCCTCGAGGTGCGCGACGCCGCCGACAAACCCCTCGTCACGATCGACCGGCGCGTGTTCGGCCCCCGCGTCTGGACCGAGAGCGTCGCGGGCAAGGCGTTCACCGACCCGATCCCGTTCAAGACGATGCCCATCGGCTGGTCCCACGCGTTCGGCGGCAGCGGGTTCGCCGACAATCCGGTGGGCAAGGGGGTCGGCACGCACGAGCTGCCGAACGTGGAATGGGCCGACGCGCTCAAGGGCAAGGGCGCCCGCCCCAAGCCGGCCTGCCCCGGCCCCATCAGCCCGTTCTGGCCCAGCCGCACGAGCAAGGTCGGCAAGGCGTACGGCAAGGATTGGGCGAAGGAGCGCGCCCCCTATTACGCCGAAGACTTCGATTGGTCGTTCTTTCAGTCGGCGCCTCCGGACCAATGGGCAGAGGGCTACTTCAAGGGCAACGAGCGCCTCTCGCTCGTCAACCTGCACCCCGAGCGGCCCAACATCGAGGCCGAGCTGCCGCGCCTGCGGGTCCGGGTGTTCTTGCGCGACGTCGCCGGCCGCCACCGCGAGGTCCCGCTGGTGCTCGACACGATCCACGCCGACTCGGTCGATGGCTTCGTGGATCTGACGTGGCGGGGCGTCGACGGCGCGCTCGAAATGGACCTCTCGGACATCGCATTCGGCATCATCGCGAGCGAGCCTCTCGGCGATCCGCCGCTGCCGGGCAGCCACTACGAGGGGCTGATGAACGCGTTCGTGGCCGACCCGCTCGGGCTTCGCGACGCCATCCCCGCCGAGCTCCGGCCCATCTACGATCGCGCGCAGAAGCTCGCCGAAGAAGAGGCGGCGCGCCCCGGCGGCGCCTCGCCCTCGGCCGATCCGCTCGGTGACGAGATCGAGCGGGCGGCCGCCGCCCTCGATCCCGAGCAGGCGGCCGCGCTCCGGACCGCGGTGAAAGACGTCCACGCCGCGGCGAAGAAGATGCACGAAGAGGCGGCCGCCAAGGCGCGCGACGCGGGGCAGCCTCCGCCCGCTGCGCTCGACGCGACCCTCGAGAAAGCCGTGAAAGACGCAAGGGCGGCGCGCGCCGCGCCCGCCGTCGATTTCGACCCCGAGGGCAAGCCGCGCGTCGAGCTCACGGGGCTCGTGAAGACGCAGAGAGACCTGCTCGAGCAGCTCCGCGCGCAAGCCGACTTGCCGCCCGACGCGCGGGCGAAGCTCGACGAGGTCGAGGCTCGGATCGACGATCCGCGCCTCGCCGAGCTCGACCCCCGGCTCCGCGGCGGAGCCGCGCTGGTCGAGCCTGGCCCCGGCGCCGATCTGCGGCGTCGTGATCTGCGAGGTCGGGACCTCGCCGGCGCCGATCTCTCGGGCTGCGATCTCCGCGGCGCCCTTCTCTCCAAGGCGAAGCTCGCGGGCGCGAACCTGCGAGGCGCGGTCTTCGCGCGCGCCCTCGTCGACGGCGCCGACCTCCGCGGCGCGGATCTGGCGGGCGCCAAGCTCGACGAGGGGGTCTTCGTCGACGCCGATCTGCGGGACGCGAACCTCGAGGGCGCGACGCTCGACAAGGCGGTGCTCGTCCGCGCGAACCTCGACGGCGCGAACCTCGCACGTGCGCGCGGCGCGCTCGTGCTGCTCGCCAAGGCTTCGCTCCGCAAGGCTCGCGCGCGCGGTATCGATCTCTTGCAGAGCGATCTCTCGGAGTGCGCGCTCGACGACGCCGACTTCGCGCGCGCGTCCCTCGTGCGCTGTCTCCTTCGTGACGCAAAAGCGCGCCGGGCCACCTTCGAGGGCGCGCAGCTCGGGCACGTGTGCTTCGAGACCGCCGACCTCACGGAGGCGAAGCTGGCCCGCTCGACCGGCCCCTTCGCGAGCTTCATGTCGGCCACCATCGACAGCGCCGATTTCTCTCACGCCGTGCTGCCGGGGGCGCATTTCAGCGCCGCGGCCGGGTCGAACACCCGCCTGTATGCGGCCAACTTGCCCGAGTCCCGGTTTCAACGGGCGCGCCTCGACAGCGCCGTCTTCGATCGCGCGAACCTGATGAGCGCGGACTTCGGGCTCGCCAAGATCCCCAAGTGCAGCTTCGAGGGGGCGAGCCTCTTCGACGCCAAGTTGGTCGGGGCGGCGGGCGAGGGGTGCAACTTCCTCGACGCCAACTTGAAGCGCTCGACGCTGGAGGGCGTGTGAGCCTGCCCATCGGTCTGGAAGAGGCACTGGCCGCCATCCGCGCGGGCACGCCGCTCGAGGGCGTGCACCTCCATGAGCTCGACCTGTCGGGGCGCGATCTCTCGACCGCCCGGCTGCGCGGGGCGCGGCTCTCCAGGGTCGATCTCCACGGCGCGCGGCTCGCGGGGCTCGATCTGGCCGGGGTGGACATGATCGACTGCGACCTCACCGGGGCCGACCTCTCGGGCGCCAAGCTCGCTGCGGCGCGCGTCGCGATGGGGGTCTGGCGCGGGGCCAACCTCGCCGGGGCCGACCTCGTGCGCGCGCGCCTCGCCCAGGCCGATCTCCGCGACGCCGACCTCACGGGAGCCAACCTCGAGGGCGCGGCGATCGTTCGCTGCGATCTCGGCAAAGCGAAGCTCTGCGCGGTCGACGCCCAGAAGACGAGCTTCGAAGAGAGCAAGCTCGAGGCGACCGATTGGCGGCGGGCGCGCCTCCGCGAGGTGACGGCGGTGCGGGCGGATCTGCGCGCCGCGGATCTGCGCGAGGTGTCGATGGTCAAGGTGCTGCTCGTCCAGGCTAACCTGAGCGGCGCGGACCTCGACGGCGCAACCCTCGACACGGTCGCGCTCACCGGCGCCGATCTCCGCGGGGCCCGTCTCCCGCGCGCGCTCAAGAACGTCGTGCTGGACGAGGCGAAGCTCGGCGCGTGGGCGGGGGGTGGCGGCGCCGAGATGAAAGAGACGTCGATCGCCGGTGCCTCGCTGGACGGCATCGATCTCTCGGACGCGGTCCTCGACGGCTGTTCGCTGCGCGAGGTGTCGCTCCGGGGCGCGGATCTCCGCCGCGCGAGCCTCGTGCGCTCTTCGTTCGTCGGGTGCGATCTCGAGGGGGCCCGCCTCGATGGGGCGGTGGTCGAGTCGGCGGTATTCCACAAGGCGTCGCTGCGGTCGGTCGATCTCTCGGGGCGACACCTCAAGCTGTGCATCTTCAAGGACGCCGACCTCTCGGGGGCGAAGCTCGTCGCCACCAAGCTCGACGTGTGCGTGCTCGACGGGGCGGCGCTTCTGGGCGCCGATTTGACGGACGCCGCGATCGTCAGCGGCACGATGCGCGGCGCCGCGCTCTCGCGCGCGGTCGTGACGCGAACGCGCTTCGAGCGCGTCGACTTCGAGTCGGTCGATCTGACCGGGGTCTCGCTCCAAGGCCTGTCTCTCCAGCGCTGCCGGTTCAACGGGCTCGATCTCGCGAACCGCGATTTCACCGGTTGCGATCTCTCCGAGGCCGGGTTCGAGTCCGCGCAGCTCTCGGGGGCACGGTTCGACGGGGCGCGGCTCCGCGCTGCGAACTTCAAGAAGGCGCGAGCCGACCGCGCCAGCTTCAAGTCGGCGCGCGCCAAGGGCTGCTTCTTCGGCGAGGCGGACCTCAGGCTCGCCCACTTGGAGAAGGCGGCCCTCGAGGGCGCGTCGTTCGCCCGCGCCGATCTCTCGAGCGCGCGGCTCGACGGGGCTTCGCTCAGGCGCGCGCGCTTCGATCGCGCGAACGCGCGCGCGGCGAGCTTCGCCGGCGCCGATCTCACCTACGCGTGCCTCCCGCACGCCGACGTGACCGACGGCGACTTCACCCGGGCGAACCTGACTCGCGCGTCGCTCCACGCCACCACCGACACCGGCGCCGTCTACCTCCTCGCGAATCTCCTCGGGGTGCAGCGAACCGACGATGCCCTCCTCGCCGCCGAGGCGTTCACGCCACCCTCCACCTGAGAGCACCATGATCGAAGCCGCCGTCCGCCGCCCGCGAGAGTCCGATGTCTTCGCCGATTACCTGGGCCCTGCCGAGGTGCTCGAGACCGGCCCCGCTACGGTTCGGGTGACCGTCGCCGGCGCAGCCGCCGACGCCCAGCTCGCGCTGGCGTTCGCGTACGAGCCTGCGCGCGGCGACACCGTGCTGCTCGTCGCTCGTCGCGGTCGCGCCTACGTGATCGGCGTGCTCCAGGGCCGGGGGCGGGCCCGGCTCGCGATCGCCGGCGACGTCGATCTGCACGCGGTCGGTGGCACGCTGCGCCTGCGGGGCGACGCGGGTGTCGAGGTCGAGGGCAAGCACGTTCGGCTCACCGCTGCCGGCAAGCTCCGTATCGCCGCCGAGCACGCGGTCACCACCTTCGAGTCGCTCACGCGCCGGGTGAGGGGCCTATTGAGCTCGCAAGCGGGCGACAAGCTGGAGACGGTCGACAACAGCAGGATCGAGCGCTCCAAGCAGGCGACGATCCTGACCGAGGAGACCATGGCCATCAACGGTCGCGAGATCCACCTGGGGTAAGGCCGATGCTCCCTGCTTCCAACCGTGGCACCGGCATGAACGCCGGGTTCCCCGACACCTGCAACACCCCGCAGCCGTCGGGCACCGCGCCGATCCCGTACCCCAACATCGCCAACGCGTCGTCGGCGTCGACGTTCTCGTCGATCGTCTACGTCGGGATGGTCAACGCGCTGAACCTCAACTCGAGCATCCCCAACACGAGCGGCGACGAGGCCGGCACGGCCCAGCCCAACATGGGCAAGGCCGGCTACACGACCGGCAACCCGATCGTCTACGTCGAGAAGGTCCCCGCCATCAACTTCGCGTGCCCGACGAACGGCAACAACTCCAACTGCAACCTGGCCGCGGTCGTCGTCCCCGCGGTGAGCGTGGTGAGCTACACGTACGCGGCCGATGCAGGCGCGTTCCGGAGCGGTGGTCTCACCGCGCGGCGCACCGGCGCCGAGGCTGCCCTCGTCGAGATCGCCGTCGTCACCACCGACGCCGCCCGCGAGCTCCGCGCCGCGCTCGACGCGGCCGGCGTCCCGAGCCCGCATTCGCTCCAGCTCGACCTCCGCGGTTGTCCGGGCGGCGATCTCGAGGGTGCGATAGCCCTCGCGTCACGGTTCTCGCGACGGGGGTCGGTGCTGGCTGTCGTCGACGACGTCGACGGCGATCGCGAGGAGCGATGCGCGCTCGCCGACGGCCCCATGGTAGGCGTCGTGCTCGAGGTGCTGGTCGATGAGCGGACGGCCTCGGCAGCCGAGGTCCTCGCCGGCGCCCTGCGCGCGGCCGCCGGGGCAGAGCTCGTCGGCCGGCGCACCTACGGCAAGGGCCGCATCGACGTCGTGCGCGGAGGCGTGCTGGTGCCGTTCGGTGAGGCTCTGCTGCCCGACGGCGCGCGCATCGAGGGCGCTGGCCTCACCCCGGACCGGCCGGCGTGAACGCGGCCGTGATCCGCTGCTTGGGCGGCGCTGCTCCTCCGGCCGACCTCCAGGCCGACCTCGCGCTCTTCGGGGCGCTCTCGGAGGCGGCTCGAGCGAACCTCTGGGCGGTGCTGGGGCCGAGCCTCGCCGACCCGGTCCCGCCCGAGCTCGAGCGCAAGCTGGACGTCTTCTGCGCCGAGCACCGAGCCGAGCCCGACGCGGTCGCGCGTGTCATCAAGGCCTGCCGTTCGCTTCTCCGCGGGGCCGCGCGACACGGCGTCGAGCCGCGCGGTTTCGCCGCCGACCTCGAGGCGCTCGGAGCGAGCGCCGACGCGGTGGCGCTCCTCACCGCCGGCTTCGAACGATCCGTGATGGCGCTCCGCCGCGACGCCGCCCGACGCGCGATCGCCGGGCACGGCAGCGTCCTCACCGCCGTCGATTGGCGGATCGACCGGGTGCTCGACACCAAAGAGGCGCGCGGCCTGGGGGTCGAGGTCGCGATCGTCACGCTGCGCTACCGCGACGCGACCGGCGAGCGAACGATCACGCTCCACGCGCTGCCCGACATGCTCGATGAGCTCCGTCGCATCGGCACGGTAGGGTGATGGCGCGCTGAGCGCGCGGCGACGCAGCCACCCTCGCGCGACTGGTACATGCGGCCCTAAGTTCGTATCCGGATCCAACCGGCCCCCGCGCTGGCGCGCGCGGG
>CALKVR010000632.1 GCA_938004815.1 uncultured Polyangiaceae bacterium
AGGTGGTCCTGCCCGCGCCCCTGCCCTGGTCGTTCGGCGCGGCCTTCGTCGACGTGGGCTGGCTTCTCCCCGGAGCGGCGGTGTTCGGCGCCGCTGGCCTGTCGCTTTGTGCGTTCGTGGTGGCGGCGGCCGTCGCCGGCGGGCCTCGGGCCCCCGCTGCGCTCGTCACCGGCGCGGTCGCCCTCGCAAGCATGACGTGGTCGTCATTTTTGTCGAAGGCCGTCGACGCGGCACCGACGGTGCGGGTAGCGGCGCTCCACCTCCCCGCCCCCGCGTTCGAAGGTGCGCACGTACGCACCCACGCACGCCGGCCCGGAGCCACCGACGATCTTCTCCGGCGCGCTCGCGCGATGGCCGCAGCCGGCGCCGAGATCGTGGTGACGCCCGAGACGGCGCTCCCCGGGGTCTGGCCGGCCGCCGAGACTGGCGAGCTCCTGCCGCGCGCGGCGGGCCGCCCGGGCACGCACCTCGTCGCAGGCGCGGTCGTCGAGGACGACGGCCGCTGGTTCAACAGCGCGGTTGTCTTCGACGAGGCCGGAGCCTCCGCCTCTCGCTACGACAAGCGTTCGCTCCTGCCGCTCGCCGAGGCGGTTCCCGGGTCCGAGGCGCTGCCGGCCCTGCGATCGCTCTCACCTCGCTCGGGCGCTTTCAGCGCGGGCGCCGGCAGCCCAGCCGTGCAAGTCGGCGGGGTGCGCGTGGGCGTGTCGATCTGCCTGGAGGACACGCTGCCGGGCTCGTCGCGAGCCGCGACCGCCGAGGGCGCAGAGATCCTCGTGAACCTGACAAACGACGCTTGGTTTGCCGGGTCGTCGGAGCCGGAGGCTCACTTCGCGCTCGCGCGGATGCGGGCGGCGGAGGTGGCGAGGCCGCTCGTCCGCGCGACGGCGGGGGGCGTCACCTCGATCGTCGACGCGGCCGGGGTCGTGACGGCGCGCGTCGACCCCGGCCGCGAAGGCGAGGTGGCGGCGTCGGTGGCGCGCCTCGACATCCGATCGCCCCGTGACCGCTTCGGCCTCCTACCGCTCGCGCTCCTCTGCGCGGCGGCCCTGGCCCTCGGGCGTCGGGGCAGAGGTGTCAGCCAGGCATCTTGAGCGACTTCTTGAACCGCTTGGCGTCGGCGAACATATCGACGTTCGTGAACACGTACGTCGCGTGCTCGTGGTCGGCGTCGCGCGCGATCTCGGCGAGGCGCTCGATGGCGGGGTCCTCGTACCGGGACTTGTGCCCGGCGGGACCGTGGAGGCGGTAGTACGCCTCTTTCTTCTTCGACGTGCCGGCGAGCAGCGGATCACGCGCCGAGAGCGCGCCCGCGTCGTGCGCGAGATCGTCGCACTCGTCGGCGTCCCAGCCAGCGGACGGCTCGAACACGACGCGCCCGAAACGCTTGCGCACGCCGACCAGGAACTCTTTCAGGATGGCCTTGTTGGTCTTGGTCGGGGCGAACTCGGGCGGACCGACGAACACCGCCGTCTGCGCGCTCAGCTCGGCGCCGATACCCTCGAGCGTCTTGAGCGCCGTCTCGATGACCTTGCCGTCACGAAAACCCTCTTGGCCGATCTCGCGCGGGCCGAGGAGCGCGAACTTGAACTCGGCCGGAGCCTCACGGCGCCAGCGGCGGACGGTCCCCGGCCCGGGAGTGGAGACGTGCGTCTCTTGCACCTCCACGAACATGAACTCCTTGAAGTAGCGCGTAGCCGGAACCGGAAAGCCCGCGCAACCTACGGTAATCATCGGGCGGGACCTTAGTACAGCCGGACCGCGCCGACAAACGGAGAGGCTGGTATCTTGCGCTTCCTCAGGCGGTTGTCCTGCGCTTCTTCGCGGGGCGGACGGCGGCCCGGTCCTTCTTCTTTACCAACCGGCTGAGGCGCGCGCTCTGCGCGTCGGGGGCCTCGGTGGTGCCCTGCGCCACGACGGCGATGGCGCGCTCGTACGCGCGCGCGTGGTGCTCGTAGAGCTTGGCCAGCTCGTGACGAAGCGAGAGCGCGAGGAGCGACTCTGCATCGGCCGCGGTCGCGAGCGCGAGCGCCGCCTCGTAAGCGAGCAGCGCGGACGCCTTGTCGCCCCGGGCCTTGGCGACGTCGGCGCGAGCCTGGTGCCCCACCGCGCCCGCGCCGCGCGTCACGCTTCGCTCGGCGAACACGAGCGCGCGGTCCAGATCGCGAGCGCGCCGCGCGACCTTGGCCGCCGCCGACAGATCGCTGGGTGCGAGCACGAGGCCGCCGTCGCCCCATTGCTCGAGCGGCTCGCCGTAGAGCCCGACGAGCGCGAACATGCTGATCACGTCGAGCGCGTTGTGCTCGACGATCGGGTTCAGGGAGCCCTCGTCGCCGCTCCGCAGGTAGTGGTGATAGATGGCTGCGATGTCGGCGCCCGCCACGTCGCCGACGCGCTCGCGCCCGAGGATGAGGCTCTCGAGCGTCTGGAGCGAGCAGCTCGCGAGGCGGTGCTTGTGCAAGCGCCGCGCGACGTGCAGCAGATCGAGGTGCGGCCGCTCGGCGAGCGGGGCCACCCGATTCAAGACGGCGCGCGTGCGGAGGAGCGGGAGGTCGAACGCCTTGCCGTTGAAGGTGACGAGCATGGAGCAGGCCTCGATGCGCCGGCGCAGGTGCTCCAGGATCGGTGCCTCGTCTCCGAGCCCCTTGAGCAGGAGCTGCTCGACGACGAAGCGACCGCCACCCGACGGGGAGGCGTCGTCTTCATAGAAGCCGAGGCCGACCAAGAAAGGCACCGTGCCCGCCCCGCCCGAGAGGCCGGTCGTCTCGGTGTCGAGGTAGAGGGCGCGCGACGGATCGAGCTGGGCGAGCGTCGGATCGAGCGCGAGCAGCGCGAGCAGCGCCGGGTCGGCCGTGCGCGCCGCCCACACCGGCATCGCGCCGACGCGGTGGCCGTGGGGCGTCGGCCGCACCGCTCGATCGAGCGGCCCCCACGCGGTCTCTTCACGAAAGAACGGCGGGTCGAGCTCGGTCTCGAACGACGCAGGCCCGGCGGTCGGCGCCCGCACCCCGGCGCCGCGCGCGAGCACCTGCGCGATTCGATCGCGGAGCTGATCGAGCGTCGGCCGATCGGGGAGAACCCCGGGCGAGCCGGCGGGATCGCTGGCGCGCTCCGCTCGGACGAGCGGAGGGAGGCGCGCCAGCTTCTCCCCGAGAGGCATCCGTCACTGATGCCATGTTCACTGCCCAAACGTCAAGTTTCGCGGGTGGCCCCGCGGATGGCGGCCGCGACCTCGTCGCTCCGGCGGAGCAGATCGTCGAGCGAGCCGGTGTTCTCGATCACGTAGTCGGCCACGCGCAGCTTGTCTTCGAGGGGGAGCTGCGCGCGGACGCGGGCGCGGGCGGCGGCCTCGTCGAGGCCATCGCGCCGCATCGTCCGCTCGATTTGGAGCGCCTCGGGCGCCGCGACGACGACGACGGGCCGCAGCGCGTCGGCGAGCCCGCTCTCGACGAGGAGCGGCACCTCGTAGCAGACGAGCTCCGCGCCGCGGGCCGCGTGCTCGCTGAACCGCTGCGCGGAGAGCGCGCCGACCTTGGGGTGGACGATCGCGTTGAGCCGACGGCGCGCGTCCGCGTCGTCGAAGACGCGCGCGCCGATCGCCTTGCGGTCGAGCGCGCCGTCGGCGCCGACCATGCTCTCACCGAACGCGGCCACGACCTCGGCGAACCCCGGCGTCCCGGGCGCCACCACCTCGCGCGCTAGCTCGTCGGCGTAGACGACGGGGATGCCGAGCGCCTCGAACCGCTTGGCGACGGTGGTCTTGCCCGAAGCGATGCCGCCCGTGAGCCCGAAGACGC
Source organism: uncultured Polyangiaceae bacterium (assembly GCA_938004815.1). Classification (GTDB taxonomy): domain Bacteria; phylum Myxococcota_A; class Polyangia; order Polyangiales; family Polyangiaceae; genus Xiheicaenibacterium. The sequence continues at coordinate 3,795 of CALKVR010000632.1, forward strand.
GCATACCGTCAGCCGATCCCGAGCTCGGCGAGGGTCGTGATCTTGGCGCCCGCCGCTCGCATCTCGCTCAGCGCCTGCTCGCCGCCCTCGGGGGTGATGGCCGCGATCGCGTCCGAGAGGACCGTCGTCGCGATGCCGCGCTCGCAGAGCCCGATCGCCGCCGCCTTGACGCAGTAATCGGTCGCCACGCCGAAGACGCGCGCCTCGAGCGACTCGCCACGGATACGCGCCAGCTCGGAGAGCAGCGCGGCTGCGTTCGGGTTGACGAACAGGCTGTACACCTCTTTCTCGAAGTAGACGCCGCCGACCGCGCGCGTCGCGACCTCTTCGGCGAGCGCCGCCATGTCGAGCCCCGGCACGTTCGGCACGAAGCGAAACCGCTTGGGGAGCGTGCCCTCGACCTTGAGCCAGCCCCACGTCCCCTTCACGCAGTGATCGGGGAACCCGGGGGCTTCGCCCTGAGGCCCGCGGTTGCCGCTCGACGCGAACTCCCACGCGTCGAAGGCGTGCGAGTCGACGCTGCCGATGAGCGCCGCGCCGCGCGTCTTGGCGGCCCGCACCAGGGTGCGGAACGCCTCGTTCGGCGAGCCCGCGACGTAGAGCGCGCCCTTTGGATCGCAGAAGTCGTTCTGGACGTCGACGTCGATGAAGATCTCCATGTCGCCTCTCGCTCTCAGGCGCGCTCGCCCGACGCTCCTTCGGTGACGAACCGTCGCCTCACCTCTTCTGTCACCGCGCGGAGCCTCGACGACGGCTCGATGGGGTAGCGCCGATCGCCCGGCTCGGCCGGCGCGAGGTCGCGAAGATACGGCGGGAGCGCCGAAAGCCCGCTCGCGACGTGGGCACGCACCTCGTCGAGCGGCGCCGGCCCCGCGCGCCGCTTGCCGCCGATCATCACGGGCGCGAGCAGGGCGTGCGCGAGCTGCCCGCCGGCCAGCGTCGGCGGCCCCTCGTCGTCGAGCGCGAGCACGTCGCGGTCGAACGCACCCGACGCGGCCGTGATGCGGTAGGCCTGGTGCACGCCCGCGAACGTGCCCTTGCCCTCGGAGAACTTCGCCATCGGCCGCCGCTCGTTGCCGTCGTCGAGCTCGACCAGCTTGTAGACACCTCCGAGCGACGGCGCGTCGACCGAGCACACGACCTCGGTGCCGATGCCGAACGTGTCGATCGGCGCGCCGTCCGCGAGGAGGCGCTCGACGATGTGCTCGTTCAGATCGCCCGAAACGAGGATCTTCGCCTGCGGCGCGCCCTCCGCGTCGAGCACGGGCCGCACCAGCTTGGCGAGCGCGCCGAGATCACCCGAATCGAGCCGCACCCCCTTGAGCTTCTCGCGGCAGATCCGCGCCGCGCGGCGCGCGCCTCGCACGGTGTCGTACGTGTCGACGAGGAGGATGGCCCCGTCGGGAAAGACCTGGAAGTAGCCCTCGAAGGAGGCGGCCTCGGTGGGGTGGGCCATCGTCCACATGTGCGCGGCCGTCCCGAGGACGGGGATGCCGTAGCGGCGGCCCGCCTCGACGTTGCTGGTCCCTGCGAAGCCCGCGGCGTAGGCAGCCCGCGCTGCGTCGATGGCGGCATCGGGGTGGGTGCGACGGGTGCCGAACTCGACGACGGTGCGCCCTCGCGCCGCCGTGACGACGCGCGCCGCCTTCGACCCGACCATGGTCGCGTGGTTGACGAGAGACAGGGCGAACGTCTCGAGGATCTGGGCCTCGATGATGGGGGCGCGCACCCGCACGAGCGGCTCGTTCTCGAACGCGATCGTGCCTTCGCGCACCGCCCACAGGTCGCCGGTGAACGAGAACCCGCGCAGGTAGTCGCAGAACGCCGGCGTCATCGCCGCCCTCAGCGCGGGGAGCTCGGCGAGGAACGCGATGTCCTCATCGCTGAAGCGCAGCGCCTCGACGTGGCGAACGAGCTCGTCGATGCCGAGCGCGACGAGGTAGCGGCGCGCGCGCGGCAGCCGCCGCACGAAGAGCTCGCACGTCGCGACGTGACCGCGCATGCCCCGGTGGAAGTACCCCGCGGCCATCGTGAGCTGGTAGAGATCGGTCGCGAGGGCGCTGCCGTAGGCGGAGGGCACGAGACATCCGAGGCTACCAGGGAACGCCCTTTCGCGTGGGCGTGACCCGGGCTACGAAGCCCCATGGCCGAGGTCATCGACGGCAAGGCGATCGCGAAAAAGGTCCGTGACGAGGTGAGCGCGGCAGCAGCCGGGTTCGCGACCGAGCACGGCCGGCAACCCGGGCTCGAGGTCGTCCTCGTCGGCGAAGACCCCGCGAGCGTCGTCTACACCCGCAACAAGGAGAAGGCGGCGGTAGAGGCCGGCGTTCGGGGCAAGCTCCACCGCCTGCCCGCCGAGACGAGCGAGGCCGAGCTCCTCGCGATGATCCACCGGCTGAACGCGGACGACGCGGTCGACGGCATCCTCGTGCAGCTCCCGCTGCCCAAGCACATCCGCGAGCAGGCGGTCCTCGACGCGATCGACCCGAAGAAAGACGTCGACGGCTTTCACCCCACCAACGCGGGGCTGCTCTCGGTCGGCCGGCCGGCCCTCGTGCCGTGCACGCCGAGCGGGGTGATGCGCCTCTTGTCCGAGGCCAAGGCGAGGCTCGAAGGCGCGCGCGCGGTGGTGGTCGGCCGCAGCAACATCGTCGGCAAGCCGATGGCGCAGCTGCTCCTCGGCGCCAACGCCACTGTCACGATCGCTCACTCGCGGACGCGCGACCTGCCGACCGTCTGCCGCGAGGCCGACGTGCTGGTCGCGGCCGTGGGTCGCGCCAAGATGATCGGCCGTGACTGGGTCAAGCCCGGCGCGACCGTGATCGACGTGGGGATGAACCGGGACGAGGCAGGCAAGCTCTGCGGCGACGTCGACTACGCCGCCGTGCTCGACGTCGCGGGCGCGATCACGCCGGTGCCGGGCGGTGTGGGGCCGATGACGATCGCGTGCCTGCTCGAGAACACGATCAAGGCCGCGCGGGCTCGGGCGCGCCCTTGAAATAGCGGTCCTCGATCCGGTTGCGATAGGCGACCAGGTTCTTGTTCGCCTCCACGTAGCGCTTGGGCTTGGACGGCACCGGGAACGCGGTCAGACACGTCAGGAACGCGAACGCGGTGGCGTCGAAGCTCGTCGGCTCACCGCCGAACAGGTAGCTCTGTTCGCCGAGCGCCTCGGCGAGGGCCTCGAAGTCGTCGCAGATCATCGAGAGCCGCTGCTCCTCGGTGTAGAGGCCGAGGCCCTGCGCCACGAGCTTCTTCTTCTGGCCGCGGCG
>CALKVR010000633.1 GCA_938004815.1 uncultured Polyangiaceae bacterium
GCAGGCGGCGGCCACGGCGTCGGGCGACAGGCGCCCGTTCTGGACGTTGATGGCAGCAAGGGTGAGCGTGGCATACGTGTCGAGCGCGTGCCCGTAGACCGCCGCCTGCGCGGCGATCGTCTGACCGGTCTCCGGATCGATGTGCGACGGCCCGTATCCCAGCGGACCGGCCTGCTGTGGGGCGTGGACCCAATGAATGACGTGGTGCACCAGATCGCCGAGCACGGCGGCGCGCCGCTCGGGCTCGAAGGCCCATTCGGAGTCGCGGGGCGCGGCCCGATCGAAGAACGCGGCGTCGCGCGACGGCCCATAGTCTCGGAACCCGCACGCCGGCCTCCCGTCTTCGAGCACCTCGACGGTCGCCGCGCCTCGCCCCTCGAGGGCTCGGCAGTCCGCCTCGAGACCCGTCGCGTCGACCTTGCGGACGAAGCCGTTGTAGTCGAGGACGACCATGTCGGCGTCGACGGGCACGCCGCCGCGCAGCTCGATCGCCGACGCTTTCATGACGCCGTCGTAGTCGGCGATCACGTCCTCGACGGTGGCGAACAGGTCTGCGGGCCACTCCCCTGTCAGCCAGAATCGGACGGGCCGGACGCTTCGCTCGGCGTAAGGGATGACGACCGGCTCACCGGCCGCGTCGCGCTCGATCGCGCCATCCGCGGCGCGACGGTAGACTTTCTTCCAGATCGGAAACGCCTGCGCGAGCTGAACCCGATTCTGGATTGTCAGGCCTTCGTACGGATCGAAGTCCACGCGCTCGGTGCGGAACAGCGGAAAATGTGAGTACTGCCGCTCCCCGTAGTGTCGAACCTCGAAGTCCTCTTCGGGCGCGATCCTGCGGAACGCCGTCCGCACGTGGATCTCGGCTGCCGTGCAAGGGCCCAAGAACCGGCAATCGCGGTACCACACGGCCTGACCGATAGGTGTTTGCTGACTGCTCAGCTCGGGCTCGACGAAGATCCGCGTGACGAAGTCGAACGCTTCGAGCCGACCCGAAGCCGAGCGGTTGGTAAAGAAGCCGTCGCGGTGCGGGAGATCGGCGCCCAGATGGGTGATGCGCTTGTCCCGGTCGAGGAAGACGAAGTTTCGTTCGAAGACGCTCTCGATGAGGTTCTGCCCCCAGTCGACGTCGATGTGATCGGCCAGGTACCAAGGGCGCGATTCGTCGATGACGGCCCGCTCGCCTTCGAGGCGCAGGTCGTAGTGCCGGCGGATCGGATACATGGCCGCGACGTCGCCGCGATACGGCAGACAGTCGACCTCGACGCCATCCGGCGTGCGGCAGACGACGCCGGGATCGAACGCGTACCCGCGCCCGCCCTTGTCGGGATCCGGAAAGCACGGCAGCTCCCCGCCGCTCGCGGCGTCGAAGCAGCGCGTCCCGGGATCGGGCAAGCTCGTCGATGATGCGTCCCCACCGCCCGCGACGCGCTCGAAGCTCTCGTACGCGACCAGGTGGTGCTCCTGGACCTCCCACCGCACCTTGCTACTTTCCGTGAACACGGGCGTCTCGCCCTCGAACGCCCAGTCCGTCTCGGGAGACGCCCAGACCGTGGTGGTCCCCATCACCCATTCGCCGGAGAGCGCACCCTTCGCGAGGCCGCCGACCGGCACGGACTCGGCAGGAGGCGTCGGCTCGCCGCACCCCGCGAGGGCGAAACAAAAGCCGATCGAAGCAAAGGGAGACAGGTGGCGTGAGCCGGACATTCAGCGCAGCTTGGCAACCTCCGTGCCCGCACCTCGCGCCCCTGGATCTCGCTCTATAGTGCAAACGGATCGAGCACGGCGGCACGGCGGGGTGGCCCGTGCCAGGCACGTGCCACCTAGCGTCTCGACGCAGAGATAACGACCGGTTGGCCGACTCGGACACCAAACAGGAAGACGGAAACACACGAAGGGTGGCACTTCGGGGCACACGGGCCCTCGACAACCTGCGCCGATCACCTCCGCCGAGCCTTGCTCGAACCTCCCCGTCTTTCTGTTCCATCCCCTGGTACCGACCACGCGGCCCCGAGTTGCTCGAGATCGACCGAGCACCAACCGATCGATTCCCCTCTCACGGGTTCGTCTGGTCCACCCCCTCGTTGCTGATCCGGCCGACCTCCGGTCGGACTAGCCGCACACAGCCGTCGGCTGAGAACGGGTACGCACGTCGATCCGCAACGTTCGGGCGCCGCCCAGGTCGAAGACGGAGCGGTATCGGGGCGCCATCTGGTGCCAGCGCGCGAAGCCGTGCACCACGTGGCGAAGCGCCCGCAGCCAATCGCGCACGAGCGGATCACCATCGACCTTCGCGAGCGCTCGCGACTCGAGCTCGGTGACCGTCTGTATGCGCGCATCGTTCATGGCCACCGCGCGCTCGAACGCCTCCTCGAGGCTGCTCCCCAGATCGTGCTGGATGCTCGAGACGAGGTTGGGCCAACCGGCGCTCTGGTCCTTCGACCAACCGAAAAGGTCGTTGACGATCGCCACCATCTCGCACGCGGCGTGCGTTATCGCTATCACCTCGGGCATCTGAAAGACCGCCTCGGGCAGCTCGCGGCCGTGCTGGTACTCGATGAAGTCGACGTTCGGCAGCATGCCGATGTTGAGCCGGCGACGAGCGAGATGTGCCGCCGCCGTGGGCACCACTCCCGAACGTCGAAACACCTGCGCGGCCGTCGACTCGTCCCGGACCGACCACAGCCACTCCGAAAAGCGCAAAGCATGGCGATCCAACCAGGCTTCGCTCATTCGGCGGCGGCATGCTCGCCCGAGCTCCCACCAACACGCGAGGTACGGCTCGCCCATGGGTCTGGTCTCGGGGCGGCCCGCGACCGCCTGAGCGACGCGCTCGCCTAGACCGTCGTCGACCTCTTCGATTACGTCGTCGTAGAAGATCCAGAGCGCGAGAAACTTGGTGATGGTCTCGGCGGCCTCCTCGTCGGCGGTCGGGAACGGCCAGTTGGCGTAGTGCCCGACCGCCAAACGGTCGAACTTTCGGGCGCCCGCTTCGCCTATCAGAACCCCCTCGTCGGAGAGCCAGCGGCGCGCCCGCGCTTCCATCGTGCGAGCCCACGGACTGATCGGGGCGTCCCAGGCGTCAGGAAAGCTCAGCACCACGACTCGATCAGCCACGGGCCGCATCTGGCAACGAACATGCCGGCGCACTTCCAGTGCGGACCCGTCATTTCTACGGCGCGCGAGGGGCCGACGCCTCCCCTCTCGCGGCACGTGCC
>CALKVR010000634.1 GCA_938004815.1 uncultured Polyangiaceae bacterium
GTAAACGACAGCTTGGCGGCCTGTTCTGCGTCGCTCACCTCGACGTTCGTGGGCGGCTCGGGGCCGAGGAGATCGACCTGCGTGTCGAAGGTGACCGCGTTCTCGGCGGGGACGTCCTCGAGAGGGCCGGTGACGGCCAGGAAGTAGATGGTGATGTCGTGAGCGGCGTCGCCCGCGGTCGCGTCCTGGCAGTCGGTGACGTTCGAGACCTGGGCCGCGATCTGCGCCGCGGTGATGTAGATGTCTCCGTTGTCGTCGACGTCGACGCTCGTGACCGGCAAGCACTTCGTGCCCGTGCTCGTCGTGTCGCGCGCCGCGGCCGCCTTGCAGTCGGTGCCCGTCCCCTCGGTGAGCCAGACCTCGATCTGGTCGATGCCCACCGTGTTCTGGATCTGGAACGGAAACTCGAAGGTGTCGCCGTCGCCGGCTTCGCAGTCGGACCGGCTGATGAGGTACTCGTTGCCGTCGCCGTCGTGGCCCGGCCCGCTGCGCGTCACGTTGTCGAGCGTGAGGTTCTGCGCGAAGGCCGTTCCCCCGATGGAGAGCGTCAGCACGGCGACGATGACTGCGACGAGGGCGCGCATGCGAAGACCGGCTTTGAGCATAGCCCGTGCCACGCTGCAAATGCCGAAGTCTTCCGGCTGCTGGAAGCGCGACTTTGACAAATTGGCGAAGCGAGCGCGCGAGGGGCGCACGCGTTGCCAACGCGGCGGGTCAACCGCGGCGGATCTTGGTCTTGATCGTCGGCAGACTGAGCTCGGGATCGGCCTCGGCAGGGCCCGACTGCTCGGGGCGCGGCACCCCAGAAGCGGCGACGCGGGCGTCCCATCGCGCCCCATCGATGTCGAGGTGCCCCTCTCCGCCCGACGCCTCGCGCAAGAGCTCGCCGAGGAGCCGCTTGTAGGCCTCGATGGCCGCGGGGCCCAGGTCTCCCTCGAAGGCCAGGGAGATCGATCGCTCGTCTACGACCCAGGCTTCGGGGTGGTCGACGGTCGGATCGGCGAAGGCGCGCTCGACGGCGCGCGCGAGACAGAGCCCTGCGCTCTCGGGGAAGGAGAGCGCTGCAAAGGCGCGTACACGCATCGTTCTCGAGGCTAGCGCAGGAGCGGCACGCCCGGGCTCGCCAACCTGGCGGACGAGCGAATCAGGTGCGCGGCTCTCTCACTCTGGCTGCGCGGCGAAAATGGCCGCACGAACCGTGCTCGATCGGCTTTCTCGCGAAAGTTTGGGGGAGGATTTTCCGAGCTGGCCCGTCAAAGAGAAGTGACGGTCCTTGCTCGCCGCTGGAACGAGCCTTGCTAAACTGCCTCCTGGTCCTGCGTACCAACCGTTCGCAAGGGGATCCATCATGATGACCATGCACCTCCGTAAGCTCCGATTCGTCATCCAGGCCCTGCTCGTCTCGAGCCTGCTGGCGTTCGGGCTCCCCGGCTCCGCGCTCGCGCAGGACGAGGACGCCGACGGCGACAACGTGCTCGAGAGCGACGAGGTCTCCGGCGACGACGAAGCCTACGAGGACGAAGAGGGCAGCACGACGATCGTCGTGAGGGACACCGATCCGAGCGCGGTCGTCATCTTCCGCGATCGCCTCTCGCCGTACGGCTCGTGGGTCGACCACCCCAGCTACGGCACGGTCTGGGTGCCCAGCTCTGCGGTCGTCGGCGACGACTTCGCGCCGTACGTCAGCTCTGGCCACTGGGAGCTCACCGAGGACGGCGACTGGCTGTGGGTGAGCGACTACGAGTGGGGGTACATCCCGTTCCACTACGGCCGCTGGGTCTGGGTCTCCGACGTCGGCTGGGCCTGGATCCCGGGTCGCGTCTACGCGCCGGCGTGGGTCGTCTGGCGAACGGGCGCGCATGGCTACATCGGGTGGGCGCCGATGCCCCCCGCCTACTACTGGTACGACGGCGTCGCGGTGTCGCTCTGGGTGGTCCCGCCGGCAGCCTACGTGTTCTGCCACGGCCACCACGTCTTTCATCACCACGTGCACCATCACGTGTTCCACAGCCACGACGACGTGCGCCGCGCGGCCAGCCACACCGCGCCGTACAGGCCTGCGAACCCGTCGAAGGCGGGCACGAGCCACAAGCCCGCGCAGCCGACGATCAAAGAGGCGGGCGTGCCGCGCAAGTCGGTCCCGAAGAGCTTCGGCAAGATCGATCCGAAGGCGGCCGCGTTCATGAAGCCTGGCACGCGCGGCATCCCCGCGTCGAAGAGCGCCGCAGCCTCGCGCGGCAGCGCCAAGGGCGCAGCGTCTCCGGGCCGTTCGGCCGATCGCGGCTGGTCGCGTTCGTCGTCGAAGAGCCTCGGCACATCCAGCGCTCCGAGCCCCCGCGGCGACGACGTCCGCTACCGCAAGTCGGGCCGCGGCTCGTTCTCGTCGAGCGCACCGCCGAGCCGCGGGAGCAGCTCGGCGGATCGTGGCTCGTCGCGCACCGCACCGCCGTCGGCTGCACCTCCGTCGGGCGATGCACCGCGCACACGCAAGGCGACGCGGAGCAAGCCGTCGAACGACTCGTCGAGCAGCAGCGACAGGGGGTCGTCGGCCGACCGTTCCTCGCCCCCGTCGAGCCGCCCCAGCAGCCGCGGCGCCAGCCGGCCCTCGGCACCTCCTCCGTCGGCCGGTGGCGGTCGCTCCAAGTCCAAGCCCGTGGTTCCGCCGTCGTCGGTGAAAAAGGCGGCCCCCTCGCGCGGTGCGCGCGGCGCTCGGGGTCGACGCTGAGGTTGGCGCCCGGATTGCTTTCGTCTGAACGGTAGGAGCTTCTTCGATGTCCCGAGCGATCAGTGTGAAGCGATGGTCACGATGGGTGTGGGTCCCCGTTCTCGCCCTCGGCGCGGCGCAGACGGGGTGCATCGTCGTCGATGACGATGACGACGACTACTACTACGAGGACCCGCCGTCCGACCCGTACATCGCCGCCGTATCGATCGACGAGGGCGCGCAGATCCAGGCCGATCCCGGCGCCGGCGTCGGCGTGTTCGTCGAGTACCAGGGCGCCGGCCTGTGGCGCGTGTGGACGACCTGCGACACCGACGTGAGCGGCGCGGACTGCGCGTTCGACCTGTATCTCGACGGCGCCGACCTCGACGCGTCGATCGCCGAGGATCTCGAGGGCAGCGACGCGATCGAGG
>CALKVR010000635.1 GCA_938004815.1 uncultured Polyangiaceae bacterium
GATCAAGAGCGACTGGAACCCGATCATCAAGAAAGCCAAGAACGCTTGGGACAACGCCGAGCTCGACGTCACGCAAGATCTCCCGCCGCTCGACCACGACGAGCTCGAGAGCGCGTTCCCGGTAAAAGATCGAGTCAAGAAGACGCTCGTCCTCAAGGTCACGCCCGAGCACCTGAAAAAGGTGTCGCGCGAGCTCAAGTGGAAACGCGCCAAGCCGGTCGTCAACAACGGTGACGCCGCGGGCGCCGGTGCGGGCGCGCCGTCCGACGTGCAGAACAGCGCGCCCCAGGGCGCGGGCCCGGCCAAGGGCTCGGTCCCGCCGCCGAGCGGGCAGCCCTCGAGCCAGCCGTTCCCGTACGGCGATTACCCCCTCAGCCAGCCGAGCTCGCAGCAGTACGCGAACGCGACGCCGTTCAGCGGTGCGTACGCGCCGCCGGGCCTGCCGATGGGTCAAGGGGCCATGGCGCAGGGGCCGATGGGTGGCAGCCCGGGGTCGTACCCGCCACCGCCTCCGAGCGGCGGCATGTACCTCGCGAGCGCTCCGCCCAAGCCGGGCGGCGGCGCCCCCATCGCTCCGACGTCGGGCGGCTCCGAGCAGACGGTCGTCCTCGCCGACCTCGTCTCGCCGGAGCTCCGGCAGCTCGCGCAGCTCGACGTCGAGGAGACGGCTGCGATCGACGCGCACTCGCCGTCGATTCTCCCCCCGTTCCTCGATCAAACGAAGAAGGTCTGATCCGCCCCGGATAGCAAAGCCATGGCCATGGACGCTTTCTTCAAGCAGCTCAATGACCCGGTCGACCAGGTGAGCGTGGAGCACTTCCACTTCATCTCCAGAGGCAAGATCGAGCGCAAGCTCCAGGTCCTGCGCTTTCACGGCGAAGAGCGCGTCAACGCGCCGTACGACATCGACGTCGAGGTCCTCGCGCCCCACGCGATCGACCCGTTCACGACGCTCGAGGAGCAGCTGCTCGGTCACCCGAGCAGCCTGGTGATGAGCGAGGCGGGCGACCTGCCGCGTGTGATCCACGGGCTCGTCACGAGCTACGACGTGCTCGGCTCGCTCCACGCCGACCACGTCCGCATCCGCATGCGCCTCTCGGCGCGCCTCAGCCTGCTCAAGCTGCGCACCCACAGCCGCATCTTCCAGGACCAGACCGTGCCCGGCGTGGTGACGCAGATCCTCAACGAGTGGGGCGTGCCCCACAAGTTCGAGGTCACCGCCAGCTACACCGCCCGCACGTACCTCACGCAGTACGACGAGACCGACTTCGACTTCGTCCGGCGCATCCTCGCGCGCGAGGGCATCTTCTTCTACTTCCGACAGAGCCCGGAGGCACAGGCCGAGGAGCTCGTCCTCAGCGACACCGCCCTCTTCAAGCGCCCCCCGGGGCGACACGAGAAGCTGGTCGTCCGCAGCGGCAACTTCGAGATCGGCGAAGGCGACGTGATCGAGCTCGGCGTGCGCCGCAAGATCCGCCCCACCGGCGCACGCGTCGGCGACTACGACTTTCGCCACCCGCAGCTTCCGCTGCGCTCGCAAGAGCTGCACGCCGACCCCAAAGGCGTGCCCGGTGATCTCGGCGCCGAGCGGCTCGGCACGTACGTGTTCGGTCACGAGGCCGAGCACGAGGCGGCGGCATCGGCCCAGAAGCGCGATCAGGACGCGGCGCGGCTCCTCGAGTCGCTCCGCGCAGACGGCCTCGCCGTCGTCGGCACGAGCCGGTCGCGCAAGATCCTCCCCGGCCACTCGTTCGCCCTCGATGGTCACCCGCTCGAGCAGGTGAACCGCGACTGGGTCGCGATCGCGGTGGTGCACGAGGGCAAGACGCCCGAGTTCGGCGGCGATACGACGACCGACGTCTACTACAACGAGTTCGAGGCGGGCCCGATCGAGACGGCGCTCCGGATGCCGCCCGAGGTCCGCGCGCGCAAGGTCCACGGCACCCAGACCGCGATGGTGGTCGGCGCCGGCGACGGCGAGGTGTTCACCGACACCCAGGGCCGCATCAAGGTCCAGTTCCACTGGGACCTCGAGGGGAAAAAGGACGAAAAATCGTCGACGTGGATCCGCGTGGCGCAGTCGTGGGCCGGCCCCGGCTTCGGCGCGCAGTTCTTGCCGCGCGTCGGGACCGAGGTGGTCGTCACGTTCCTCGACGGCGACCCCGATCGGCCGCTCGTCATCGGGTCCGTGTTCAACGGCACCCACCCGCCCCCGTTCGGCCTGCCGGGCCAAAAGACGAAGAGCGGCTTCTACACGCAGAGCACGCCCGGTGGCGACGGCAGCAACGAGCTCAGCTTCGACGACGAGGCGGGCGCCGAGGTCATCCGCGTCAAGGCTCAGCGTGACCTCGCCATGCAGGTCGGCAACGATCACACGACCGAGGTCACGGGCAACTCGGTGATGAAGGTCACCGGTCAGCGCACCGAGGTCGTCACCGGCAACCAGACGACGACGGTCACCGGCGGCCTCACCACGCTCGTCACCCTCCAGAGCACGAGCCAGGTCCTCGGCGACGCCATCGACGCCGTCCGCGGGAACGCCGACCGGCGTGTCAGCGGCATGGACGCGCTCCGGGTCGAGGGCGGCGCGCTCCGTGAGCTCTCGTCGGTCGACACGTTCGTGGCCGAGGACGCGACCACGCGCGTCCGCGGGCACATGACGGCGGTGATCGGCGACGACGCGCGGCCCACGTCGGCGACGGTGCACGTCGAGGGCACGCTCGCCGGCTACGCCAGCAAGACCACCGAGCTGATAGCCGAGAAGGGCATCGTCCTCCGCTGCGGTGAGAGCTCGCTGCGCATCGGGCCCGATCGCGTCGAGATCATCGCGCCCACCGTCACGATGTCGGGCAAGAAGATCGAGGCCGGCGCCGACGAGCGCGTCACCCTCGTCTCCAAGGACGGTATCGTCATGAAGTCTCGCCGGCTGCACGCCATGGGTGAGACCTCGAGCCTGATGCTGTTCAAGAACGCCGACCTCGGCGGCGATCGCGTGCGCCTCAACTGCGTCATCGACGAGGCGGCGGTGGTGGCCAAGCCCAAGCCGCTCACGCGGGTGAAGCTCAGCGACGACACCGGCGCCTGTCTCTTATACACATCTCCGAGCCACGAGACAGGCAGAAATCTCGTATGCCG
>CALKVR010000636.1 GCA_938004815.1 uncultured Polyangiaceae bacterium
GCTTGCGCTTCTCGGCGATGTCGAGGCGGCTGAGCGTCTTGATGCGGTTGACGACCGCCTTGTGCACGGCGCGGGGCAGCTGGCTCACGGGGTGGAGCGAGCCGTCGATGCGAAACCTGACGATGCTGTCATCTCGCTTGGGCTCGATGTGGATGTCGCTGGCGCGCTGCCCGAACGCGTAGCGGAACATGTAGTCGACGGCGTGGACGACGTGCTCGTCGGACGACTCGATCTCCTGCTCCGACTTCATCCGGACGAGCTGCTCGAAATTGCCGAGCTCGATGCCGGTCGAGATCTGCTTCTCGGCCCGCTCGACCGACTGGCGGAACCCGTAAAACTCGGTGATCAGCCGCTCGATGTCGCTCTTGGAGGCGATCACGAGCTCGATACGTTTGTTGGTGGCCTGCTCGACGGTCTCGACGGCGAGGTCGTCGAACGGGTCGAACGTGGCGACCCGCAGCACCCCGCCCGCCTCGTCGAGCGCGAGGAACCCGTTCTTGCGCGCGAACGGCTTGGAGACGACGCGGATGATGAAGTCGGGGTCGAGCTTGAGCGGGTCGAGCTTGACGTACGGCAGGCCGATCATCTTGGCCCAGAGCTCGGTCACCGCGTCTTCACGGAGCGGCTTGTTCTCGTCGTCGCGCTCGCGGAACGAGAGCAAGAGCTCGACGGGCGAGACCGACTGGGCGCGCGGCAGCGCCGCCGACCCCGCCCCCTGCGCGCGGAGCTCGCTGAGGCGCTGGCTGATCACGCCCTGCAGCTGCTGGTCCTTTTGAGACAACAGCTCTCGTACCCGGTCTATCTGCAGCATGCCCGCCTGAGCACACGCGTGGACGAGCTCTTCGAAGCTGACGGGCCGGCGCTTTTTCGACGCGAGCCCCGGCCCCGCCGGTGACGACGGCCGGCGAGGCGGAGGCGGACGGGGCGGAGCAGTCACCGCGTCTTTGCATACGAGGGCAGCCTCGACGGGACAAGGCCCGCGCGAAAATGCTGCTCGAGAGGTGTGATGAGGGAGCGGGCCGACTAACAAGCGCGGCCTGGAGGTGGTGACGTGCGACAACTGTGGAGACGACTGATGGGTGCCCTGCTGTTCACCGGCTGCGTCGCGATCGCGGCTTGCGGCGACAGCGGCGGTGACGACGGGGGCGACGACGGTGATGGCGACGACGGCTCGAGCTCGTCGTCGTTCACGTGCTGCCTCAACGGCTCGTTCTACGAGTGCGCCAGCTCGGAAGACCTGCAGGGCTGCAACCTCAACGACGGCCCGGGCAACTGCAGCCGCGACTCGTCCAAGGACGACACCTGTAATAATTGATCGGCGCCCGCTCGCTCAGGCGAGCGCGGCTTTGACGGCAGGGTGCTTCGCGACCTCGCGGAGCGCCCGGCCGAGCAGCGTCTTGCCCGGCTCGGTCCGATGCCAGGTGGAGGCGCCGCTCGGGTGGGGCAGCGCGACGACGTCGACGTCGACGCCGTGGTAGCGCGCGCGGATCTTCTTGCCGACGATTTCGGCGAGCGGCCCCTTGTGACCCAGGACCTCGGTGATCGCGAGCGTCCCGACCGGGATCACCACCTCGGGCTCGAGGATCGCGACCTCACGCTCGAGGAACGGGCGGCATCGCTCGATCTCGGCGGGGTCCGGCCGCCGATCGCCGCCGCCCTTGGCCTTGCCGGGAAAGCAGCGCGCCACCGCGGCGAAGTATATCCGCTCGCGCACTGTTTCTTCGCTCGCGCCCGTCGCCTCATGGAGCCAGCGAAAGAGCGTGCGGCCCGCCGTCCACGCGAACGGCTTGCCGAAGCTGCCCTCACGCGGCCCCGGTGCTTGCCCGATCAAGAGCACCCTGGAGAGAACGGGCGGGCCGTGCACGACCGGCCCGATCATCTGTGGGCACGCCCGGCACGCGTCGAGCTCGCGATGGAGAACCGAGAGGCGCTTCCCGCGTTCTCCCCCTCGCGCCGCGAGGGGGGCCGGGGGGGTGAATCCGCAGCGGCGGACCTCACAGGCTCATGGGCAGCCGAGCAGCTCTACGCTGTCGAGCATGAAGTTGGTCACGTTGACGAAGTCGTCGGTGGTGCCCGTGAACGTGATCGTGTGGGCCTGGCCGTTGGCGTAGGCGCTCACGTCGTAGGACTGCAGCGTCCAGCCGACCTGGCCGCACTGGGCGTCGAGGTTCGTGGTCTGGAACAGAATGTTGCCGTCGATCGAGACCGTGAACTGGTCGATGGCCCAGGCGGGCGACTCGCACGAGGGCAGATCGAACTGGAACCGCAGCGTCGCCATGCCGGGGTTGATCACCACCGATCGTGAGACGGTCGCGGTCTCGAAGGCGGCGTTCGTTCCGCCGAACCACGCCCAGTACGTGCCCGAATGGGGCCCGGTGCCACCGCCCAGACCGCACACCGCGGTGCTGCAAACCGGCGTGCCGAAGTTGAGCGACGACTCGGTCCAGCCGCCGCCGTTGGGCCCGCTGTCGAAGCCGGGGTTGGTCGCGAGCAGGTTCACCGGCGTGCACGTGTTCGTGCAGTTGGCGGTGTTGAAGCCGGTGCACGTGCCGTTGCAAGCGAGGGTGCCGCCCGAGAAGCCCTGCGATTGGCAGGTCTGCCCGCCGAGGTTCGAGCCGTCGCAGACCTCGGCGCCCTCGAGCGTGCCGTCGCCGCAGTCGGTGCAGGGGTTCTGGTTGAAGCTCAGGCAGTTGGCGGCGCACGCGAGGGTGCCGCCGTCGTGGCCGAGCGAGATGCACGTCTGCCCGCCCAGGTTGGCGCCGTCGCAAACCTCGGGGCCCTGCACCGTGCCGTTGCCGCACGTGTAGCACTGCGAGGTGTCATAGAGGCACCCGCCGCCGCACGCGATCGTGCCGCTCGAGAAGCCCTCGGTCGCGCAGGTGCCGCCGTTGAGGTTGCCGCCGTCGCAGTCCTCACCGGCGTCGATCGCGCCGTTGCCGCAGTTGGGCGGCGCGGTGCACTCGGAGGTGTCGAAGCTGCAGTCCGACGCGCACGCGAGCGCGCCGCCGGTGAACCCCTGCCCGATCGACGTGCACGTGGCCCCGTCGAGGTTGGAGCCGTCGCAGTCCTCACCGGTGTCGACGACGCCGTCGCCGCAGCTCGGCCCGCCGCCGCCACCGCCGCCCGAAGAAGATGACGATGTCGTCGTCGTCGTCGAGCTCTGCTGCGAGCCCGAGCCTGTCGTGCTGACCGACGACGACGCGCCCCCGCCGTCGCCATCGCCCGCCCCCTGCGAGCCGGCGCCGTCGTTCGACGAGCCCCCGCCGGTGAGGGTGTCACCCTCGGCGCAGCCGTAGGCCACGACGAGCGACGCGAGCGGGATCCAGATACGGCGAAAAGAAGCAGCCATGGTCACTCCGAGAAGCAAGAGCGCTGCCCCAAAGGGTAGCACCATGCCGTACGCTGTCGCCATGGCTCCTCGCGTCGTCCCGGTGCCCTGTCTTCGCGACAACTACGCGTACTTGGTCCACCTGCCAGGCTCCCGTGAGGCGGCCGTCGTCGACCCCTCCGAGGGGCCGCCAGTCCTCGCCGCCCTCGAGCGCGAGGGCCTCGAGCTTCGCGCGATCCTCTGCACCCATCACCACTATGACCACGTCGGCGGCAACGAGGCGCTCACCGACGCGATCGCGGGCCTCGAGGTCGTGTGCAGCGAGCACGACCGCGGGCGGGTGCCCCGCGTGACCAAGACGGTCGACGACGGCGGCGCGTTCGAGGTCGCCGGCATGCAGGCTCGCGTGCTCGCCGTACCCGGCCACACCCTCGGCGCGATCGCGTTCGTGATCGACGACGCCGTCTTCACCGGCGACACCCTGTTCATCGCGGGCTGCGGTCGTCTCTTCGAGGGCACACCGTCGATGATGCACGAGTCGCTCTCGCACAAGCTCGCTCGCCTACCCCCCGACACGCGCGTCTACTGCGGCCACGAGTACACCGCGTCGAACGCGCGCTTCGCTCTCACCGTCGAGCCCGACAACGCCGCGCTGCAGCGCTTGGCCGAGCGCACCCGGCTCGCGCGCGAGAGGGGCGAGCCCACCGTGCCCTCGACCATCGGCGACGAGATCGCGCACAACCCGTTCATGCGCGTGAGCGTGCCCGCCGTTCGCGCGCGCTACGAGAACGGCGACCCCGCCACGGTGCTCGGGGCGATTCGCGCCGCGAAAGACGCCTTCTAGGACGCGTGCTTTTTCAGTAGCCTCGCAGGTCCCTTGGACAAAACCGCCGCTCCCATTTTTGGATTCAACGCGGCGCGCGAGACCATCGTGCGTGAGGTCGTCGAGCGCGTGGTCGAGACCGCGGGCGACCCGCTGCACTACCTGAACGACGCCGCGTTCTGCGAGATCAAGCGGCTCGAGACCTCGAAGAAAAAGCGCGACCAAGAGCGCCTCGCCCAGTGGCAAAAGCTCGCCCGCACGATCGGCCGCATGACCGCGTCCGAGCGCATCGAGCAGGTGCGTGAGCTCGCGACCGACTACGGCTGGGACGTCGCCGGCAACTTCGATCCGCGCGTGTACCAGGCGTCCACGCGCATCCTCCCGCCCCTGGTGACGGCGCTGCTCGCGCCCCGCAAGCTCGCAACGCTGATCAAGAACCCGGCGGGTGTCCTGCGCCTCGAGGGCCTCGCCGACAAGGTGAACGTCGAGGGCCCGATCGAGAAGCTGCAGCGCCTCTGCGAAAAGGGCGTGATGGTCTACGTGCCGACGCACATGTCGAACATGGACTCGATCGTGTTCGGCTACGCGCTCGAGCGCGCGGGGCTGCCGCCGGCGACGTACGGCGCGGGCAAGAACCTGTTCACCAACCCGATCCTCTCGTTCTTCATGCACAACCTCGGCGCGTACCGCGTCGACCGGCGCCTCCGTCACACCCTCTACAAGGACGTCCTCAAGAC
>CALKVR010000637.1 GCA_938004815.1 uncultured Polyangiaceae bacterium
GCCCTGGAAACGCTGTGGTGCGCGGCCGCGCTGTTCGCCGGCTACGCGGTGCGCGGCGTGGCCGGCTTCGGCTCCGGCGTCGTCGCCACGCCGCTGCTCACGTTCGTGCTGCCGCTGTCGGTCGTGGCGCCGCTCATCGAGCGGCTCGCGACCGTCGATGCGTCGGCCCTGGCCGCGCACCCGCAGGCGGCGGGCTGGTTCGCGCTCACCCGGTCGCTCTTGGCTGCGATCAAGGGCGACACGGAGCGCGCGCTCGTCGAGTCGTTCGCCTCCGAGGCGATGTTCATCGGGGCCGGCGATCTTCGCTCGGCTGGCTTCGCCGAGCTCAACAACGGCTGCTTCTTGCTCGCGCTCGGCGATTGGCTGCGCGCGGCGGCTTGCAGCGACGCGCTCCTGCATCGAGCGACCCGGAGCGGCTTCGCGTTCCTGGTCGCCTCGGCGCGCGCCAACCTCGGGCTCGCCTACCTCCAGCTCGGGCGGCTAGACGAGGCCGACGCGACGCTTCAGACCGCGGTCGACGAGTGCTCGGCCGCCGGCGACCGTCGGATGGAAGGGGTCACGCTGTGCTACCGAGCGTGGCTCGAGCTCCGGAGGCGTCGACCCGTCGAGGCCGAGCGCCTGGCGCGCCGCGCGATCGCGATCCTCGAGGGGACGCGCCCGCGGTGCGTCGGGCTGGCGCCGCTCGCGGCGGCTCTCGTAGAGCTCCCCCACGGCGACCGCGACGAGGCCCAGCGGCACGCGTCCCGTGCCTTCGAGGCGATGCTCGAGCTCGGCGGGACGGACGAGGGTGAGTCGTATATCCGCTACGTGCACGCCGACGTGATCGAGCGAGTCGCCGGCGCGCCGGCAGCGCGAGCACACTGGGAGAGCGCTGCCGCGCGCATCCGCGAGCGGGCCGAGAAGATCGCCGACCCCGCCTTGCGTCGGTGTTTCCTGGCCGTGCCCGAGAACGCGAGAACGCTCGACCGGGCGGCGCGAGGTTGACCGTTTACGCCCCCGGCTGCGCCCCGCTCGGCGGCGGGGCGCAGGGCTTCAAGGTGGGGATCGACGCGATCAGATGCAGGTCGAGTTGTCGGCCGGCACCAGGAGCGTGATGTCACAGCCGAACGTCGTTCCGTCGTTGGCGCACGACAGTGAATCGCAGTAGTCACACGTCGTGGCGAGCGCGTCGTCGCAATCGGGGTCGACGATGCCGCAGCCACAATCGCAGTCGGTGTTCGAGCCGGTGTCGTACCATTGCGGATCGCACGTCCACCCCGGGATCCCGGTGCACACGGCGTTGTCGGCCGGGTCCAGGATGGTGAGATCGCAGCCAAACAACGTGCCATCGTTGGCGCACGATTCGCCCTGTTCGCAGAAGTTGCAGCTCGCGGGCAGGGCGTCCGCACAGTCGGGGTCGGCCGCGCCGCAGCCGCAGTCGCAGTCGTTCGCTTGGCCCGAGTTGTAGTACGTCGGGTCGCACGTCCACGCCGAGGGTACGCCCGCGCAGACGGCGTTGTTGGTCGGGTCGAGGAACGGCTCGTCGCAGCCGAAGGCCGTGCCGTCGTTCGCACACGAGCCGTTCGCGTCGCAGAAGTCGCACGAGGTGGCGAGGGCGTCGGCGCAGTCCGGGTCGACGATGCCGCAGCCGCAGTCGCAGTCGTCTGCCAGGCCGGTGTCGTAGTACTGCGCGCTGCACGTCCAGCCGGGGGGCGGGCCGACCTCGATGTCGGCGGTCGCGATCTCGAGGCAGGCACCGCCCGGAACCGGCGTCGAGACGAACGTCGTCGAGTCGATGGTCACCTCGACGAGCGTGAGCCCCGTGACCTGGGCGTCGAGGGAGCCGTCGAGCGGTGCCGCCCCCATGGCCATGTCGAGGGTGCCGGCGGACTGGAAGAAAATGCGCGGGTTCGCGCTCTGGGGATCGACCACCGCGAGGAAGCAGCGCGAGCACGACGAGTAGTTCTCGTCGCCGTTCATGGTGAGATCGAACGTGCCGCTGTCTCCGCCGTTGAACGGATTGGCGCCGTAGAGCTGGAGCACGACGTTGTCTTCTTCGACGTCGTCCACGTTCGGCGTGAACGTCGACGCGTACTCCGCAGTCTGACCGTCGGCGGAGGCGACGTCGAACCCACCGGGGGTGATCGCGATGCAGCCCGCGCCACCGCCCTGGCCCGAGCCGCCCATGCCCATGCCGCCCATGCCGCCCATGCCACCCATGCCGCCCTGGCCCATGCCGCCCTGACCCGTCGAGCTCGAGCTGCTGGTCGCGGTCGTGGAGCTCGTGTTCGAGCTGCTGCTGGTGCTGCCGTTGCTCGAGGAGCTGCTGGTGCCGGTAGTGCTCGAGCTGCTGGTGCTCGTCGACTTCGTCGAGCTTTCACCGCCGCTGCCGCCCTCACCGCCGCCGCCCGTGTCATCGCCGCAAGCGGCGGTGAGCGCGCCAGCCAGCATCAGTGCCTGGAGTGTCGAAGTTCGCGTCATTCCCCCCGTTACTTCGGTTTCCGCGACCCTCCAAGGCGCAAACGTGCTCGGACCTGTCGCAACTCGCGTCAAGCGCAGGCGTGGAGATGCGCGGGCGCGCGCAGATCGCCTCGGGTGCGCCACGCGAGCGTCGCGTCGAGCCCGAGGGCGTCGAGGCGAGGGACGATGACGTCGGTCACGGTGGCGTAGAACAGGTTGCGCGCGGCGCGGCCGTCGCACAGGCCGAGGTCGGCGCCCGACACGCCGGCGCGTGCCGAGACAGGCAGGTGGGCCAGCTCGTGTCGCTCGAGCTCGCGGAACGCGACGCGCAGGTAGCGCGTGAGGCGCGCCCGGGCCGCGGCGTCGAGCGAGCCGAGATGCGCCTCGACGAAGCGCCACCCGAACCGCGCGTGCCCGATTTCGTCCGACCAAATCCCCGTGAGCAGGTCGCGGAGCGCGCCTTCGCGCATCTCGTAGCGCTCGGCGCCGATGAGCGAGACCGCCACCGTCTCGGAGAGGCAGCCGACGCTGAGCACGTTTCGGAGCGCGCCTTCGAGGGCCGAGACGTCGCGGTGACGCGGAAAGGCCTCTTCGGGTTTGTGCGGCGCGATGGCCTCGCCGCCGAGCGCCTCGACCACGGCGCCGCAGAGCAAGCCGTGCCGGCGCTCTTCGCCGGCGAAGCCCGCGCACGCGACGCGCCACTCGGCGTCGACGCCCGCGTCCTCGAGCTGGCGAGCCAGCGCCTCGAAGACGACCGCCGACGTCGCCTCGTTCACCATGCGCGCTCGCCACGTCTCGATCGCGTTCAGGCGCTCGGTGTCGTTCGCGGGGCAGGGGACGTCGGGCGCGAGCGCGCGCGCCGCGACGCGCAGATCGAAGACGCCGTCGCGGCTCTGGCGGCTCCGGGGGCCCGATGCGGGCTCGCGCTCGTCGTCCTCGTCGTACGCGGGCGGCGTTGGGGGCCCCCATGGCGAGCAGCTCGTGTTGCCGTGCATCAGCACGCAGCAGCCCTCGATCACGCCGACCGGCGCGTCGTGGACGAGCGGCTCGCCGCCCCAGATCGCGCTGTAGTTCTCGAAGATGATCTGCCGGCAGCAGCCGTAGATCTGCGGGTCGGCGTCGGGCCCCTCGGGGAGCGCGCCCGAGAGCAGGTGCACCGAGGTCGCCTCGACGCAGCACGCGAACGTCGCCTCCTCGTAGACGTCGAAGCCGGAGGGCGGCTCCTCGCAGACCGGGCGCACCGGCGGGTCGACCACCCCCGACGAGCTCGAGCTCGACCCGGCCGTCGCGCTGGAGGTGGCGCCAGAGGTGGTCGCCCCGTCGTCGATCGGATCGTCGTTCGTCTCGTCCGTCTCCGCCTCGGGCTCGACGACGACCACGCTGCTGCAGGCGGCGACCCCGGTGGCGAAGGCGACCTTGGCGGCCGCGCGAAGCGCAAAAGAAAAGGCGCGAGGGTTCATGCCTCCCAGCGTAGCCACCCGCGTTGTCTCGAGTATCGAAATGACGAGAACGGATATGTTCTGCTAGGCAGAATAATAGGTCGTTCTCAGGTGCCCGCGTCCAGCCACGCCTTGACCCCTTCCATGATCATCTCGACCGAGAACGTGCCGATGAGCAGCGCCGAGACGCGGCCGACGATCTCGATGTAGCGATCCGTCAGCCGCGCATCGTGCTCCTTCAAGCGATCGTGGAGCACCTTGATGATCAGCACGAGAGCCGTCGTGGCGACGAGGGCGGCTGCGACCACCGTGATCGCGCCCAGCACGGGGTGGCGCGCGCCGACCACGATGCTCGCGCTCACCGTCCCCGGCCCGATCATGAACGGCATCGCGATCGACCCGGCCAGCTGCTCGGGCGCGCCCCGCAGCCGCCGGATCGTACCCACGCCTTCGAAGACGAATCGAATCCCGATCAGCAGAAAGATGACGCCGCCGAACACTTGGAACGACGCGAAGCGCACCTGCAGGTAGCGCGAAAAGACGGCGTCGCCCGTCCACGCGAAGAAGACGAACGCGAGGCCGGCGATGAACACGCCGCGCGCGAGGATGCGCGCGAAGACGCCCGTCTCGAGCTCGTGGATGAGATCGAGGAGGTAGATGCTGAGCAGGAACGGGTTCAGCAGCGTGAACAGGAGGAGGAACGATTTCGTGTAGAGGTCCATCCGCCTGCCCGGTCGCGGCTCACGCCGCTGCTCAGTCGCCGCAGAACTTCAGCGTGTCGATATAGATGTCCATCTCGCTGCCCTGATCGACGGCGTCGAGGGCCTTCGTGGCCTTGGCCTTGGCCTTGTCGAGCTCGGCCGGGTCGGTGATCTCGCCGCCGGTGACCTTGGCCGTGATGTCGGCGGCGGTCGCGAGGTGCCCGATGTGCTCGGCGTACTTGTCCTGGAAGCCCTTGAGCTCGGGGACCGTCACCTTCACCGCCTCGACCGTCTCTTGCGCGGTCTTGTACTTCTTGGCCATCGCCTTGAAGTCGTCCTTGCCGCCCTTGTCCTCGCCGAAGGCGCCGCGGGCTTCTTTCATCGCCTTGATCAGCGACTCACACTCCTCTTTCTTCGGCCCGCAGCTCGGCATGCTGAAACCGAGGAGAACGGGCAGCGACAGCGCGACCACGACCGGGAAAGGGCGAACCTTCATGTGGCGGCACGCTATCACCCGTGAACCGAGCCTCGCAATGTGCGCGCGAGCCACGGCCGGGGGGGCTGCACCGCGCTGGCGCGCCGCGGTCCAGCGCGGTGCATGCCCGCGGCTCGGGGCCGCGAACGCCGCCTGATTCCTGCCCCAGGGGGCCGGCACGGTCCGTGCTGAGGAGGGGCCAGGAGGTGACGGTGAACGAAGACGACGCGCTCGAAGTGAGGTTCTGGGGTGTACGAGGCAGCATTCCGAGCCCGGGATCCGACACGGCGATCGTCGGCGGCAACACGTCGTGCGTGGAGGTGTCGGGCGGCGGCACACGCCTCGTCTTGGACGCCGGCAGCGGGATTCGCGGCCTGGGCGATCGGCTCGTCGCCGACGGCGCGCACCGGAGCGTGCACGTGCTCCTTTCCCACGTGCACTGGGACCACGTGATGGGCCTCCCGTTCTTCGGGCCGCTCTACATGCCCGGGGTCGATCTGACGATCTCGGCTGGCCCGAGCGGCACGCCGCTCCGCGACGTGCTCAAGCGTCAGATGAGCGCGCCGATGTTCCCCGTCGACTTCGATCGCGTCGGGGCGCGGGTGCGCACCTGCGAGCTGCCCGAGCAGGGCTCGATCGACATCGGCGCGCTCCGCGTCACGATCGCCAAGCTCAACCACCCCGACCCGGTCCTCGCCTTCCGGGTCTCGTACGGCGGCCGCAGCGTCGTCTACGCCACGGACACCGAGCACCGCGAGGGCGAGGTCGACCAGACCCTCGTCCGCCTCTCGCGCGGGGCCGACGTCCTCATCTACGACGCGCAGTACACCCCCGAAGAGTACGCGGGTGAGGCGGGGCCGAGCCGCAAGGGCTGGGGCCACTCGACGTTCGCCGCGGGCGCCGACGTCGCTCGCGCCGCGGGCGTCAAGACCTTGGCGCTCTTTCACCACGACCCGAAGCGAACCGACGAGAGCGTCTCCGAGA
>CALKVR010000638.1 GCA_938004815.1 uncultured Polyangiaceae bacterium
CGCGCCTCCGCGCGTCGAGCGCGACGTACGGGGGGTGGGGGTGAGCCCCCAGCCACTCGGGTATCGGCACGAGCTTGCCGTCGCCGGCGTAGACCTCGAAGGGGGCGTCTATCTCGACGTAGGGTCGAGGCCGCCGCGTGAGGATCATGTCGATCGTGCCTTTCAGCTGGGGCACGTGCTCGCCGTTCGTGTTTGCGGCGTGGAACGCTTCGGCCGCCACGAGCACGTCTTCTTCGAAGCGAGGCGGGTCTTGCCACGGGCACGGGGCTCCCGGGGTCTGGCAGCGTGATCGATCGGCGAGGTAGACGTAGGCCATCGCGCCGCCCGCCGTGAACACCGCCTGGAAGTCGTGGCTCTCGTCGACCTGGAGCGCGAAGGGCCGCAGGCGAAAGCCGACCTTATCGAGCACCGCCGGAGGCTCGTCGTCACCGTCGGCCGAGAGCGAGTGCGTATCGTCGTGCAAGACCTCGGTGTGGCCGTGATCGGAGGTCACGATGACCCAGCGCTGCGCGAGCTCGCCCCGTTCGGTCAGGACCCGCGCCAGCTTGCCGACCTCTTGATCGGCCACCTCTTTCAGGTACTCGCGCCGCGCGACGTCGGGGCCCTCGGCGGCGACGTGACCGTAGAGGTCGGTGCCCGATAGGTAGACCGTGAGGACGTCGGGGACGACGGCGTCGTCGCTGTCGAGCTCCTCGAGCACGACCTCCACGACCTCGCGGTCGAGCGACTCGTAGACGCCGCGCGTCTCTCGGCCCTCGGTCACCTTGACGACCACCGCCTCGAGCTCGTCCTCGAAAGCGCGGGCGAACGCGGTGCGATCGGCGAGCAGCAAGAGGTCGGCGCCCGCGTAGATGTGCTGCATCGCGACCCACACGAGCACGTCGGGGTCGCGCTCGCGCATGCGCTCGTAGACGGTGGGCGCGTGGAGGAGCCGGTTGCAGTACTCGTCGCCGGTGAAGCAGGCGATCGTCGGCCCTGCCTCGTGGAACGTGACGGGGGCAGGGGCTCCGAGGGTGCGCGTCTCGCGGATGAAGAACTCGTTCCCGGTGACGCCGTGGTGGGCGGGGGTGACGCCGGTGAACATGGTCGACCACCCTGCCATCGTCGACGACGGCAGGGTGGTGAGGAGCTCGTCACTGAAGTGCGCGTGGGGAAACGCGCGCTTCGAGCCACCGAGCAAGGCCGCGAAGCCAGGGAGCTCGCCCTCTCTCAAGAGGTCGTACAAGAGCGCGCGATCCACGCCATCGAGCGCGAGCACGAGGATCGGATCGCCCTCTGACGAGCGAGCGGGAGAGCCCTCGACGCGGTCGCGCAACGAGCGAGAGTCCCCCGCGAGCACCAACTTGCCGACCTGGGAGGCGGTCGCGCATCCAGCGAGAGCGAGCATCGAGAGGAGGACGGCCGCCTTGCCCCGGCCGTCGGTGCATAAACCCATCGACGCGGCGAGGGAGCACGCGACGTGCCACCCCGCCGGGGTTGGGGCCCCGGCTGCTCAGACTACGCGCCGGGGTTGGGGCCCCGGCTGCCTAGACTACAAAGTCGAGCATCTGCAGCTCGGTCATGTAACCGACCATCGCCGTCTTGTACTCGTCGATGAGCAGATCGAGGCGCAGGAGCACACCATCCGAGCCGGAGCGCTCGACACGGCCGCTCACCGGGATCTCTCCGCGCGGCAGGGCGAGCACCATCGTCGCCTCGGCGCCCGTCTTGAGGCCGGAGGTAGCGGCGATCTTCAAGAAGCCCTCGGAGAGCTCGACGACCGGGATGGGCTTGCCCCCGTTCATGCGCACCGACGCGGGGTGACTCTCGAGGGGCGAGACGCGGTAGTGCGAGCGGCGGTTGTGCTCGATCAGCTCGTCGAGCTTGTCGCAGAGCGGCTGCGAGATCGGCGTCTCGTCGGAGGACAGGACGATCTCGCGCAGCTCTTTCATCGCCTTTTGCGTGCGGATGAGGTTGTCGCGCATCTCGTCGAGGCGCTGCTTGTCGCGCCGCACCTTCTCGCTCACGACGTCGAGGAGGCTCTTGTAGAAGATCGCGCCGAGATCGGCCGAGCGCGAGAGCAGCTTGATGAGCGCGTGGCGATCGACCTCGAGCAGCTGCGAGTCGCGCGTGGCGACGGCGGTCGTGTTGCGCGGGCAACCGGTGAGCGCGCCGAGCTCGCCGATCGGTGCGATGGGGCGCACGATGACCTTGGGCTCGCGCGCCTCGGTCAGCTCGATCTCGCCCTCGGCGAGCAGCTGGAACCGATTCGGCACCTCGCCCTCGCGGAACAGTACGTCGCCGCGTTTCACCTTGCGGGGGACGAAAGCCGAGAGCAGCTCTTTCACCTGGTCGCCGTTCAGCGAGCGGAAGAGCGGGAGGTGGGTGAGGTCGGCAGGGGTGATCGCCACGGTCCGGCCGGTTTAGATCAATCTCGGCCGAGCTGATAGAGGCGACGCGATCCGGAGGCTCAGCGCTCGGACGACCATTCGAGGACGACCCCCGGGCCGCCGCCGCCGCGGCTCCCGGCCGCGCCGCCCACACCGAAGAGGAGCTGGGGCGTGTTCTGGAAGAGGTACAGGGCCTCGACCTCGGCCTCGCTCTTGCCGACGTCGGGCGGGCGACGAAGCGCGCGGATCCGCCCGTGGCCGTCTGCGAAGTAGCGGTCGCCCTCGTAGTGGCGGAGCTGGCCATAAGCCTCGGGCTCGCCGACCGGATCGCTCCACGCCGCCACCCGATCGAGGAACAAGAGATGGGGCAGGTTCACGGAGAGAAAGCTCAGGGTGAGCAGGCCGTTGTGCTGCGGGAACTCGACGGCGTCGGACTCGGCGAGGTCGGCCTCGGCGTAGAAGCGCTCGCGTCCGGTGTTGTGGAGGCTGAGCAGATCGTAGAGTGCGCCGGGGCCCGCCCCCGCGAGCACCGTGCGGCGGTCGGAGATGGGGCCGAACATGTGGATCTCGACGGCCTTGCCGCCGCTCGCAGACGAGACGTTGCGGAGGGCCCAGGGCGGCAGCTCTTTTTCGAACCAGAGATCGACAAAGCCCTGGCGGCGCTCGTCGAAACTGAGCGATCCGCGGGTCAGCCGGTGCATCTTGCCGCCGAGCGAGAGCTCGCCGCCGTCGATGGCGAGCTTGCCCGCGATCGTGCGACCGCTCGGGCGGATCTTGACCGTGATCGTTCCGTGGGGGTGCAGCTCCATCGGTGACTGGAGGAGCTTGGCGCCCTTGGCGATGCGGACCTCGATGTCGGTGCCGGTCTCGGGAGAGGGAGAGGGAGAGGGGGAGGGAG
>CALKVR010000639.1 GCA_938004815.1 uncultured Polyangiaceae bacterium
GGATGAACGCGCCGCAGCCGTACCTGCCGAACTGGCCGGTGACGATGACGTCGCTCAACATTTTCCCGCTCGTGGCCGAGGGCATCACGAACGCCCCCGTCGTGGGCTCGTTCCCGAGCGCGAGCGGCACGGTGCCGGCCGCGGTCGTGCACGGCAACGCCTCGCCGCCGCTCATCGTGCCGGGCGATCCCGGCCCCCAGCCCAAGCTGAACGCGTACCCGCCGTCGCTCCTGCCGCAGCGCAGCGACGCCACGCAGCCGGGCCTCGATCCGTCGAGCGCGTTCGGGCCGCTGACGGCCGCGCAGCAGCCGAACACGATGCTGCCGCTCTTCTCGAACCCGGCCCTCGGCGACATGGATCAAGACGGCGTCCCCGATGTCCTCGCGTCGGGTGGCTCGCTCAACCTCGCCATCGCTCTCCAGAGCGCGACCGCGGGCTCGGGCGAGAACCTCCTCGCGATGTGGAGCGGGAGCACCGGCAAGATGCTCCCGGCAGCTCCGATGGTCATCGAGGACTTCACGTTCTTCAACAGCTCCGCCGTCGCCGACCTCACCGGTGACGGCTACCCCGAGGCCATCATCGGCTCGGGCGGCTACTACGTGCACGCCGTCGACGCCTGCGGGCGCGAGGCCGCGGGCTTCCCCAAGTTCACC
This sequence comes from uncultured Polyangiaceae bacterium, assembly GCA_938004815.1. Classification (GTDB taxonomy): domain Bacteria; phylum Myxococcota_A; class Polyangia; order Polyangiales; family Polyangiaceae; genus Xiheicaenibacterium. Next base: position 654 of record CALKVR010000639.1, read on the forward strand.
GGGCAGTGGATCATCTCCACGCCCGTCGTCGCCGATCTCGACGGCGACGGCACCCTCGAGGTCGCGGTCGGCACGCGCAGCGGCTGGCTCTACGCCTGGCACACCGACGCGCCCTCCACGAACGTCGTCGAGTGGGAGAGCTTCCATCACGACAACCGCAACACCGGCAACTACGACGTCGACCTCGAGCAGGGCGGCGAGCGCACCGCCACGACGCCGCTGACCGAGGCCGTCTGCATGACGCCCGACCCCGGTGACGCCGACGGCGGCGATTTCTACGTCAGCGGCGGCTGCCTGTGCGAGCTCGCCGAGACCAACCGCCAGAGCGGTGGCCGCGGCGGCGCGCTCGCGTTCTTCGCCCTCGCCCTCGGGCTCGCGGCGCGGCGGCGCCGGTCATGAGGCTCGCGCCCGTCGTCGTCGTGTGCGTGGTCGCCGCCGCTTGCGGCGGGAGCGTCGTCTTCACCGAGGACGACGATGGCGCGGGCGGCTCTGCCACCACGAGCGCCACATCGTCGAAGTCGGTGTCGGCCTCGACCTCGAAGAGCGGGTCGGGCTCGTCGAGCTCGGGGGCGACTGCCTGCGGCGAGCTGAGCTTCGGCGAGTGCGTGTCGAACCCGGCGTGCGCCCCGATCTTCGACGACTCGTGCTGCCCCCAGTGCTCGCCGGGGCCGTGCGCCGACTGCGTCGACTGGGACTTCATCAAGTGCCTGCCCCGCAACGCGGCGTGCAACGGCGACTTCGACTGCGGCTTCGTCGGCGAGTACGTGTGCCAGAACACGTTCCCCAACTGCTCCGGCTTCTGCGAGGGCACGATGGGGTGCGAGCCCGGCGTGTGCTCGCTCGGCGGGCCGCAATGCCAGGCGTGCGTGCCGATCGTCCCGGGCGTCTGCGGTTCGCAGTGCGACAGCCCGCCGCCCCCGTGCCCGCCCGGCTTCGTACCGGCGAGCGACGGCTTCTGCTGGACGGGGCTCTGTATCGACGGCGCCGTGTGTGGGGTCTTTCCGCCTCCTTGACGCGGCGGGCATCGGGAGCGCCCGCCACGGGCCACTACTCCTTCTTCACTTCGAGCGGCCGCCTCGCCTCGCGGTACGAGCCCCCCTTCGTTTGGTGGGGCTCGCGATAAAACAGCGGCGTCATCGTGCGCAGCTCGTAGGAGCCGGCCTTGACGGGGCCGACCGGAGCCTCCTCGCACGCGTCTTTGCGCAGGCGCATCAGCTTGGCGGCGTAGGTGCCCGAAGCGGTCGCGACGCCGCCGGGCTCGAGGGTGACCACGACGTACTGGCTCATGCACCCCCGGCCGACGCCGCAGCCGTAGTCGGTGGGCTGCAAGTCCGCTCGAGCGCCATCGGCGGTCCACAGCTGGCTTTGGAGCAAGGGGTCGTCGCACGCCCGCGAGAACGCGACGGTGCGCGGCTGGTCGGTGACGTTCTTGAAGGCGGCGACGAGCTTGCCCGTCGCCCCTGGCGGGAGCGGGGCCGGCTGAACCTCGATCGTGATCTCGATGGCGTCGGGGAGGGCGTTGGGGGCGAGGTCGGCGATGTCGCTGGCGTAGCCGCAGCTCGCCTCACGCTCGGCGTCGCTCACCCGGGCGCCCACGGGCACCGCGTTGGAGAAGAGCTTGTCGAGATCGAAGCCGGTGCCGACGCAGCTCGCGGGGCGCTCGATCGTCGTCGGGGCGACGACGACCGCAGCCGCGCTCGCGGAGGCAGCGGGAGCAGCCGACGCGGAGACGCTCGAATGCAGAGCCACCGCCGGGAGTGTGACAGATTCGACGGCCGCCTCGGTCGGCTCGACCGCGGGCGGCGGCGAGCAACCCGCCGCGAGAAGCAAGAGACCGATCGGCCTGATCATGGAAGCGAGATCCTCGACCCGAACGATACCCTGGTTCGGGCACGGGCCCTCCCCGATCTACGGCTTTCTTCCGACGTCGAGCTTGACCGAGGCGCGGCGCAACGCGCCGCGACGCGATCGGTCCGTCGCCGGCAAGTGATAGAGCGGCGTCACCAGACGAAGCTCGTAGCTCCCGGTGGGGAGGACGCGGTCGGGGCGCTCGACGCAACCCGCGTTGTGGAGCCGCATCATCCTGGCCGTGTAGGTGCCCGTGGCGGTCGCGCTGCCTCCTGGCTCGAGCGTGACGACAACCATTTCGCTGTCGCAGCCCCGACCGCCGCCACAGCTCGGAGGGGTCACGATCAGGTCTGCGCGCTCGCCCGAGCCGAGATCGGCGGCCCAGCCGGTCACGAGGGGGTCGCCGCAGCTGCGCTCGAACAGCACGGAGCGCGGCGCGTCGGTGACGTTCTTGAACGTGGCCGTCAACTTGCCCGTAGCGCCCGGAGGGAGCGGCGAAGGCGAGACGTCGATCGTCACCTCGATCGCCTCGGCCCCGCCCAACGCCGCGAGATCGAGGGTCGGGCCGCGGTACCCGCACGTGCGGGCCAGCGCCGTCGCCCCCGGCCCGGGCCGCACGCCGTTCGGGGAGGCCTCGGCGAACAGTCGCTCGAGATCGAAGCCGGACCCGATGCAGCTCGCGGGGCGCTCGATCGTGGTCGGCGCGACGTGGGACGGATCGGCGGTGGCGACGACCC
>CALKVR010000640.1 GCA_938004815.1 uncultured Polyangiaceae bacterium
GGCAGCGTCAGATGTGTATAAGAGACAGCCGCCGGAGTTGCCGGGGTTGATGCTGGCGTCGGTCTGGAGAAAGTTGAAGTAGCCCGCCGGGTCGAGACCTTGGACGTCACGGTCGGTTCGGCCCTTGGCGCTCAAAATGCCGGCGGAGACGGTGTGGGCGAGCCCGAACGGGTTGCCGATCGCGACCACCCAATCACCCACCGCGATCTTGTCGGAGTCGCCCAGCGGCAAGACCGGCAGGCCGGTAGCCTCGACCTTGATGACCGCGACGTCGGTCCGGCGATCGGAGCCGACGACCTTGGCCGGCATCTGACGGCCGTCGGTGAACCCCACCGTGATGTCGATGGCGTGGTCGATGACGTGGTGGTTGGTGAGCAGGAAGCCATCGGGATCGTAGACGAAGGCGGTGCCGAACCCGTCGCCCCGGCGGTTGCCCTCCCGCACCACCGTGCGGACGGTGGCGACCGAGGCGTCGGATGCCTGGACGATGGGCGCGAACGAGATGGGCCGGCCACCCGCGTCGACAAGGGGAGCCCGCGGCTCGGCAGGCTTCGCGAGGACGCTCGGGATGGGAGGCGGACCGCGATCATCTTGCGGTTCCGAGGTCTTGGACGACGCGCCGCCGATCCCTAGCTTTTCGCACCCGGCCAGCGTGAGGATCACGAGGAGGAGCGCTCCGAAGAGAACGCCCACGACCGGCCCGACGCCCGACAAGAGGCCGCGGCGCGCGCGCTCCGAGACCCGCTTGGGGGGCGTCGCCGACGCCGTCACGCGACCCCCGGGCTCCCGCGCTTGGAGACTTCGGTGTAGCGGGCACGGAGGTCGGAGAGCGCCTGCAAAAGGAGCCGCTCCTCGTCGCCTGACAGGTTGCCCTTGGTCTTGTGCTGGAGGAGCTCGAGCAAGTCGATGTTCTGACGTGCGAGCTCGAGCTCGGGCTCCGTCCCGTCGGGGGCGGGCGCGTCGCCGAGGTGCACGTACGCCGTCCCGATGATCCCGAGCACGAAGGTTGAAAAATCGAGCTTGGGAAGGGCCGGCTCGGTCACGAGTCGTCGTCCTCGTCGTCGTCGACGGCCTCGACGGTGGCCGAGAGCGCGGGCTGGCGGAGGCTGACGTTATCGGCCTGGCCCGCGACGTCGGGGAGCTCGGCGAGGTGCTTCTCGAGGACCTTGGGATCGAGGTTGCCCCCGGCGAGGAACCGCTCGCGAACCCGGGCGTCGAGGACGTTCGGGCCGAAGACAGGGGTGCTCTTGTTCGTGGTCTTGCTCATGATCGAAATTCGCCTTCCAACGTTCTGGCACGCGCTCGACGCGCGCGCAAAATGCTCAGCTCGGTTCCTGGCTCGACCGGCCGCGCGTCGAGCCCAACTGCAGCAGCTGCTCGGTGCTCGCGAGCGGCGACGTGCCGTCGCCGTGGTCGTGGCCGCAGCCGCACGCGTCGCCGTGGGCATCGAGCTCGGCCTGCGCGTCCTCGATCTCGTCCTCGGTCGCAGGGCGGACGTCGAGCACGTCGACCTCGAAGCGGACGCGCTTGCCCGCGAGCGGATGGTTCGTGTCGACGACCAGCGTGTCCTGCCGGACCTCGATCACCCGCATGAAAATCTCGCCCTCGGGCCCGCTCGCGACGATTTCTTCGCCCTCGGTCAGCTCGCCGGCGCCGTCGAGGCCGTCTTTTTCGATCTCGAAGAGCCCCTCGGACTCGTAGGGCCCGAACGCATCTGCCGCTTCGGCCGTGATCGTCACGCGGGCGCCGCTCTCGCGACCGGCCAGGCCCTTCTCGATGGCCGGCAGCACCTGACCGTACCCGTGGACGTATGACACCGTGACCGGCTCCTCGTCGGGGGCGCCCGGCTCGCGAGGGCCGTCGGCCTCGAACAGGGCGTACCGGATGGTCACGTGGGTGTCGGCGGCGATGGACACGGTGGAGGACGGTTTATTGCGAACGCCGCCCCGTGGCAACGGCCGATGGCGCGCGCTCGCGAGGCCTTGACCCTTCTCGAGGTGACCGCGCCCGGAGCGGTGCTAAAGGGGTGAAGCGGGATGGACGGATCGGGCGGACGAACGGCCGAGCGCGAGAAGCTCAAGAAAGACCTGGCGGGCACCGAGGGCGGCCGGAAATGGCTGCGCCGCGGGGTGATCGCGCTGGTCCTTTCGGGCGCGATCGGTGGCGGGCTCTACTATCGGGCCAAGAACGCGCCGCCACCGCCCCCCAGGTACGTCGTCGCCGAGCTCACCGACGGCGACGTGGCCGAGACGGTCCAGTCGACGGGCCAGGTCAAACCCGTGACAGAAGTGCAGGTCGGCGCCCAGGTCTCGGGCCGCATCACCAACATCTACGTCGATTTCAACAGCACCGTGAAGGCGGGCGACGTCCTCGCCGAGATCGATCCGACCCTCCTCTCGGCCCAGATCGACTCCTCGAACGCCCAGCTCGCGGCGTCGTCGGCCTCGGTCAAACGCGCCCAGGCGAACCTCGAGGCAGCGAAGATCCGGCTCGACCGTGCAAAGAAGCTCGTGAGTGAAAAGGTGGGCTCGCAGGCGGACCTCGACGCCGCGCAGGGCAACCACGACATCGCGGTCGCCGAGGTCGCGGCGGCCCGCGCGCAGGTCGCGCAGATCGGCGCGCAGCTCAAGCAGTCGAAGACCAACCTCGACTACACCAAGATCCTCTCTCCCATCGACGGCGTCGTGATCACGCGCTCGATCGACGTGGGCCAGACCGTACAAGCGAGCTTTCAAGCGCCGACGCTGTTCGTGCTCGCACAAGACCTCCGCGAGATGCGCGTCTTCGCCGACATCGACGAGGCCGACGTCGGCAAGCTCAAAGAAAAGATGGGCGCCGACATCTCGGTCGACGCATTCCCCGGCACGACCTTCAAGGGGGAGGTCGTGCAGGTACGCCTCAGCCCGGTGACGCAACAGGGCGTCGTCACGTATGCCGCCGTCATCGACGTCGAGAACCCCGACCTCAAGCTGCGCCCCGGCATGACCGCGACCGTCACGATCACGAGCGCCAAAGTGAGCGGGGTCCACCGCGTGCCGAACGCTGCGCTCCGCTTCCGTCCGTCGCCGCCGCTCGACGAGAACGGCAAGCCCATCCACCAAGAGCCGCTCGGCAAGCTCAAGCCCGGCCAGGGTCGCGTCTGGGTGATCACCGACGCGACGCCCGGCGCCGAGACGATCGAGCCTCGGGTCGTCGATATCGGGATCAGCGACGGCGTCCACACCGAGCTCAAGACCGATCTCGAGGGCGCCAAAGTCGTGCGCGACGAGACCGACGCCGCGGGCGGGCCGGGCAGCGGAACGGGTCGCCGGCGCGGGATGTTCTAGCGGTATGTCGAGGCTGGGATGTGGGAGTGCTCGATGAGGCTCGTTCCTGTTGATTCTCCCCCCCATCCCCCCTCACCCGAGGTGAGGGGGGTGATCGGTGAGTGTTGGTGAGCACGCTCATCGATCTGTCCTCGGTGTCCAAGAACTACGGGACCGATGCGGCGGTCGTGCGCGCCCTACGCGAGGTCGATCTCCAGATCGACCAGGGCGACTTCGTCGCTCTCGTCGGGCAGAGCGGGTCGGGCAAGAGCACGATGATGAACATCATCGGCTGCCTCGATCGGCCCACCTCGGGTCGTTATGTCCTGGAG
>CALKVR010000641.1 GCA_938004815.1 uncultured Polyangiaceae bacterium
GCAGCAACACCGCACGAATATGCTCGCGAGCTTTGAGAAGTCGTTCGCCGACGCCAAGCCCGTTGACCAACCCGTCCAGGGTGCGCGCCGCCTGGGCAATCTCATACCCCAGCGGGCCGTGCCCGTCAAGATTGATGTCCGTAGTCATGGCATACCGCTCGATGATGTCGCCGGTGTCGATGTGGTCACTCGTCATCCTACGATCTCCGTCAGATCCTCAAGCGTGGCGTCCACCCAAACCCATTCGAACTCAATGTCGGGTCCGCTCATGTTTTCTTGATACCTCCGTATGTCTTCCCGTAGCCGGCCTCGCAGGCGATCGGGATGCCCGGCCACCAGCTCGGCGCCTCACTCATGCACTCGCGAACGTAGGCGACACCCTCTTCGGCCTCCGCCTCGGGGACGAGCGCGAGCACGGCGTCGTGCACCTGCAGCAGCACCGGATACCGACGACGGATCTTCTGCACCTGCGGGTCGATGATCTCGCGGGCGAGCGACTGGCCCAGGTTCTCCAGCAGCGTACCGCCGTGGATGTATTTGAGGCCGTTCGACTTGCCGCCGAAGAACGTGAACGCCAGCGACTTGCGCCCGGTCTGCTGGTCCGTGATGTAGCGCAGGTCGGGGTACTTGAGCTTGAAGCCCGAAGGCAACTCGATGCTGTCGCTGTGCCAGATGATCGGGTGCGTCGGGTCGAGATCGGGCGGAACCGCGCCCGTCGCCATGGTCTTGAGCTGCTTGTCGAGCAGCGTCCACATCCCCGATATGCCCGTGTACGTCTTGCGGTACAGCGTGTTGATGCGCTCGGCCTCGTCCTCGCTGACGCGCAAGCCGGCCTGCACCCACAACATCTTCTGGAACGTCCGCGCGCCGACGCGGTACTGCGACGAGAGCATCGCGACCTTGCCGGTCTGGCGGTAGTTGGCGACGATCGGATCCGTCTTGGTAAGCGCCTTCGTCACGGGCACGCCGAACAGCGTCGTGGCGAAGTCGGAGTACGCGTCGCCGCCGACGCGCAGCGTCTCGACGAGATCGTCCTGCCCGCAGAACTTGGCGACCACGCGCAGCTCGATGTTGGAGCTGTCGGCCTCGACGAACACATACCCATCGGGAGCCTCGACACCGTCGCGCATCTTCGACGAGCGGCCGACGTTCTGCCAGTTGAGCCCTTCCTGCCCCGACAGGCGGCCGGTCTGCATCGCCCCGCAGAAAGCGAGCGGGACCGGGCACAGCTTGCCGTCCTCGGCCAGTTCGAGATACGCCTTCGACCGGGTCTCTTCGATCGACGACTTCACCGCAAGGCGGGCGAGCACGAGATCGCGAACGTCGGTGTTCGGATCGTCTTGCAGGTCGACGAACTCCTGATCCGTCTTGCTGAACGCGTAGGTCTCCTTGCCCGTGGCGCGCGAGATCTTCGTCGGCGGCTCGATGCCGTGCTCGCGCAAGATGTCCGCGAACTGCTTGTTGCTGTTGAGCTGCGTCTTGGTGAGGCGGCAGTTCGCGACGGCGTTCCTCTTGATTTCCACCTCCGTCTCGTGACACTCGCGCATCACGTCAGCGTTGAGGACGATGCCCGGCTGGGTCATCATCCTGACGGTCCAGTCGAGTGTGGCGAGCATCTTCTTCGGGAACTCCGGCCACATCGATCGGAAGATGAGGGCGGTCTGCTCGGCGTCCTGGCAGGCGTACGCACCCAGCGTGCGCTCTTGCTCGGGCGACAGGTCGCGGACGCCCTTCGTGGCGTAGAGCGCGCCGCCCTTCTCCAGCTTGCCGACGTGCCCGTAGTGCTGGGCCACGGCGTCCAGCGAGCGAGACGGGACCGTGCCGCCGAGCACGCATCGCGCCATGCCGAGCGTGTCGACGTAGGTGTGCGGGTGGCACTCGTCGATCTCGGCGAGGATGAGCCCATCGAACGGCAGGTTGTGGCCGATCAGCAGGGTCTTCGACCAGTCGATGTCGTTCTGCAGAACCGACTTGAGGTGACTGCCAGTCACCCACTCGGCCGGCGCACCGTTCAGCTTGAGCGCGGCGCCGTGGTACTTGAAGCGCGGGTCACGCACGTAGCGGATGGTGTTCATCTTGCTGAGCGAGTAGTCGTTCGACCAGTAGCTCTCGTAGTCTAGGACGAGTACGTCGTATTTCATGTTGGTCTGTACCCCAGCTCTTCGAGTTTCTTCGTGTACTCATCGGCGAGCAACGCGGCTGTCACGATGTCGCCTTCTCGAACCACACAAACGGTGCAGTCCGCACCGTTCCGAATAACTCTCGCGACTAGCATGTCCCCACGAAACACGTCGCGCAGGGTGAGAGCACCGTGCCGCACATGAATGTGCACTTCCGCCGTCGCCCCAGCGGCGTACAGCTCGCACCTGTAGCCGTTGACGCACTGCTTCATGTCGGTCTGTACCCCAGCTCTTCGAGTTTCTTCGTGTACTCATCAAGCAACAGCGCGGCAGTGACTTCGTCGCCAACGGCCGATATGTAGAGGTAGACGAGCCCACCTGCCTCGTGGGCGTGCACGTTGCCTCGCATGTACGTGCGGAACTGGCCATCGAGCGTCGGCCTGTGCGCCCTCGGAACCCATATCGCGGCTCGCGCCCAGCCCTCCCCTTCCAGCCCGCACACCCATCCGTTTACGGTCTTGTCCATGCGCAGCGGGCCAAAACGTAGCGCCGACAGGTCCGGCCGAAGTAGGTGTGGCGGTATGCTCATGGCTTCACTCCGAGTTCTTTCAGCACCTCGATCATCGTCAGGAGGCTGTTCAGCGCGCCGATCTTACGCTCCGAACACGTCGTAGTGGTGGCCGAGCACCATCCACCACGGCCACATGGGACGTATGAACGATGCCTTCACGCTCGGCGAAACGTCGGGCAGCTTGTAGAGCCCGACGCCGAACTTGTAGTTGGTCGCTGCGTGTGCGCCGCACGAGACGAGCAGCGCGACAGCGAACACGGTACATACGGACGCCTTACGGGCGCGACTTCTCCGTGGGGTCATCGCATATTGCCTTGTGCGTGTTGCCAAACCTGGGGTGCCACTCGGTCTGCACGCGGCACTGCACGCGCTCGATCGTGCATCCTGCCTGCCCGATGGTGGCGAGAGCGACGAACGCCAGCGACAGTCCGAACGCCAGCCAGAAGCCCGCCTCCTTCATGTCACGAACTCCTGGCGTGGGGGACGGGGTAGCCGGTCATGCCCTGCACGACGCGCGGCATCGGATCGCGGGCGTTCTCGGCCTTCATCTGCCGGCCGTAGTGATCCGTCGTGGTGCCGTCCATGCAGTCCTGCACGTCCTGCATCCAGGCTCCGATGATGGCGCCGCGTACGGGCTGCCCCTCGTGGGTGAAAAGCTGCGGCCCCTGCATCGCCTTCATCACCTCGATGGCGTCGCGGATCACCCGCTTGTGCTCGTTGAGGTTCGACTGCTGGTGAAGCATCTCGGTGGCCAGCGTGTGCAGGTGCCCGAGCATGGCCTGCCGGAGGCCCGTGTTGGGCACGCGCTTGATCGCCTCGTGCAGACCGTCGATGGCTTCCTTGATGCGAGGCAGCGCGCCGACCCGCAGCAGGTTTTCGGCGTCGGGCATGGGAGAGTTGTGCATGGTAGCGGTGTCCTTTCGGTTAAGTGTCTCATCGTACAACAAACGCAGACATCGGGCAACGCCCGCGTCCGCGAGCGGGCGCTTATCCTTTGGTCTGAGCATCGCACTCACATTTCGCTCGGTCGCGGGCTACGCCCGCCCTCACATTTCGCTGCTCAGCTTCTTCAAGATCTTCGCCGCAGCCTGCGTCGCTGCGCGCTTGGCCGCCGGGTTGATCGGCTTGCCCTGCAGGTTGCGCAGGTCACTCGCGTCGTGCACGACGATCTGCTCGTTGAGCGTCTTGATCCCCTCCGCCAGCTTCGGATCGTCCGCCACGTTCAGCGAGGGGAGCAGCTTGGCCAACGACTGCATGTGCTCGAACGTCTTGGGCCTCACCCCCACCCAATCCTCGGACGTGATCTGGTCGTGGAACTTCTGCACCGCATCGTGGATGCGATAGAAGACCGAACGTAGCGCGTACCCCAGCTCGTCCTTCACGCTCTCGTCCACCGCCTGCTTGAGCTTGGCGAGCCGGCCGTTGGCGAGATCGACACGCAGGTCGCCGCTCTCTGGCACCGGCGAGTACGTGACCTCGAACGTGAAGCGCTTGCGCACCGTCTCCACCGGCGGGTAGTCCTTGTCCTTGTAGAGCTTGCCGAGCCGGCGCTTGTTGGCGCGGTGCTCTTCGTAGCCCCGAAGGAAGTCCTCGACCGTGTTCCAGAACTCTTGACGGTGCGTCTCGAACGTGTCGTTGAAGGGAAGCCACTGCTCGGTCGGGAGTAGGCGTGCACCGTCGTCGCCCCACGGCAGCGTGATCTCTTCAAACTTGCGCCGGGCCTGCTTCACCGTCGCGTTCATGCGGTTGGTGAGCTGCTTCGACACGAGCGTCTTGGTGTACTGACCGACGCCGACCTCGGCGCCCATGAACTTCTCCAACTCCTGGCCGGCGCGGGCGTCCTTCACGCGAGCCGTGTAGATCGTGATCTTCACCTTGGCCAGCAGCGCCTTGGTGTGCAGCGCCTCGCTCGCCGCCTCGTCCAGCTTCTTCGACATCCTCGTCTCCGTGACTGTCAGTCACCACTTTGGCGACCGGGTAAACAGCTCCAGCGTCTCGCCGGTATCGACATGCACGAGGCGCGTGACCCCGAGCACCACGTCTACCCCTAGCGGGTTTTCCTCGGATACTACGCACAAATTGGTGAACAAACCAACAACACAGGCCAGTTCGTGCGACACGCCGTTCACTTCTCCGATGGTCATACTACGGACGGCTGTGTCCGTGGCCGACCCGCCGCTGCGGTACGCACAGACCGCCAGCGACACGCACTCGGCGATGAAGTCAGTCGTCGTCGGCATCGCCTCCGCGACGCGCTCTAACGTAGCCGGCGGCAGCAGCTCCATCACCACACCCAGCTCGTCGGCGAGGCGCTTCGCAACGACGAAGACCTCGCGCATCCGGTCGCTGTCCGTGCGTACTACGTACGACCCCTCGCCCGGAATGTATAGCCTGTCGTTGAAGCATCCGACGAACTCGGGCACGTTCCCACCGCCGGGGTCTGCCGGCGCCCGTGCCACACCGCTCGGCTCGATCTGCAGGATGGACAACCCCTTGTAGCGGATGACGGCGTCATGCACCGTGAACGGAACGCCATCGGCCTGGCTGTCGCACTTGGGGTAGTACGGGACAGCCATGCCGTACCGGCAGTGGTAGTCGATGGCGTGCCCGGTCGCGCTCAATCGAGCGAGCGTGTACTGCTCGGCCTTCTTACCCGGCCAGTGCTTCAACCCGACCGGCGCCACTCCCGAGCCGGGCGTCATCGCGCGCTTCGCCAGCTTTTGGTACGACTTGTTCATGCGCTCCGCTCATGTGCTTGCGTGCTGCCAACAACGCCCACGTATCTTGCTTCTCCGGCTCGTCAAGATCGAGCGGGACACACTCGCCGGTGCTCCTGTTCACGAGATACGTTTCGCCTAAGAGTTGACGTGCCGACGTGAATTGCCACACAGAATGGTAGTTATCGCTGTTGTCGGCGATCATGGCGGCAAGGAGGCGAGCCGCGCCAACCGCTTGCACGCGCTTGCTCAGACGCCCCTTCAAGCC
>CALKVR010000642.1 GCA_938004815.1 uncultured Polyangiaceae bacterium
GTTCTTGACGCTCGACGCTGTCGAACGGCCGGCGATGCCTTGGGACAGCCGCTGGGTCGTCGGCATCGGCGCCGCAGGCGCGTTCGTGGTGATCGACCTCGAGCCGACCGTGAGCGAGCCCGAGGTGCTGGAGCACGTCGACATGGACATCGACGAGAAGCGGCTCAACTTGCTCTACCGGCGCCCCGTGGTGACGACGCTCTCGGTGGGCGCGGCGCCGGTCGTCGACGTCGTCCCGTTCGCCTTCGACACCGCGGCGCTGGCTCGCAACGCCGACGGTGAGGTCCACCTGCTGCGCTTGCGCGACAACGGCGACGTCGCGCTCGCAGCGGTGCTCCCGATGAAGTGCCGGGGCGGGCTCGTCGCGGCCGCGCGCGCGCCCGTCGCCGCGTGCGTCTCCGACGGCGGGCTCTCGATCTGGGACGCGCGGCGCGAGGGCGCCGTCGAGATCGACCAGCCAGCCGGCGCGCTCTCGGTCTCACCCGACGGCGCCCGCGTGGCGGCGTGGACAGGCGCCGAGGTCGTCGTCGTGCAGCCGTTCGCGGAGACACCGACGCGAACCGTCGTGAAGGCGCCATCCGACGTCCGCGTCGCCGCGTTCGGGCCGCGCGAGCCGCTGCTCGCGCTCGGCCTCGGTGGTCGCCTCGTGGTGATCGATCTCTCGCTTCCCGAGGCCCCCCTCGTCGATGTTCCGGCCCTGGCCGACCCCGCCGACATCCGCTGGGACGAGAGCGGGACCGACGTCACCCTCTGCAAGCTCTCGGGCCAGCCCGTCCACTATTACTTGCGCGAAGGCGGGCGGCCGCCCGGTGATGCCAGGCCGTCGGGCCGATGCGACCGCCACAGGCCCGAGGCGCCGCGCCTCGTCTCGCGCTTTGCGCTCGGCGTGTTCGCGTCCAAGTCGAGCGGTGCCCACTTCTCCCGAGCCTTCGAGCTCGACGGCGGCCGCGTGCTCTCCACGTCGCTCGCCCTCGCCGTCACCGACGACGATCGGCTCGACCAGAAGCTGCTCTTCTTGCCCCGTGACGAAGAGCGACGGCCTCTGGATGCCGCGGGTTCGCGCTCTATCGCGCGCGTCGTGCGTCTCGGCGGCGTGGCCGTGGTCGAGCGCTCGCACCGTCCGGAAGAGCTCCTCGCGCACCAAGCCCCCGAGATCGTCGTGGCCGAGTCGGGCTCCGGGCGGAGGCTGCAGGCGACGCGCGGGCACCTGCTGGGCCCGTGCCCGGACGGTCGCATCGTCGCTTGGCGGGTCGACGGCGAGCTCTGGACGGTCTTCGAAGTGCGGTCCGGCGCCGTCCTGGGCAAGGCGCGCCGCGCCCCGGGCCTCGTCGTGGGCGTCGGGCCGTCGTGCACCAAGCTCTACACCCAGCGCCTCGACGGTACGATCGACGCAACCGACCTGAACGGCGAGGTGATCGCGGCGTCGCGGGCGATCGCGAGCGCATCGGGCTACGTCTTCGACACGGAGGCGAGCGCGGCCGCGGCAGGGCTGGGCGCGGGCTTGGTCGTGGCGCTCTCGTCGGGCGAGGTCGCGCGAATCGATGAAGCCGACGATACCGTCAGGCTCCTCGCGCGCGCGTCACCCCGAGCGACGGCGCTCGCCGAGGGCGCCGCCGCCGGCGAGACGCTCTTCGCGGACGGTTTGGGGCTCTGGCGCGTGGGCCAGGGCGGGTCGCCCCAGCGCATCGTGTCCGCGCCGCCGGGGGCCCCGTGGGAAGACGTGCTGCCGATCCACGGCGGCGCGGCCGTCGTGCTCGCGTCGGTAGAGGAGCTCTCGGTCGTCGACGTCGCGGCCGGGGCGGTGGTCGGGTCGGCGCCGATCCGAGGCCGCACCAAGCTCATCCCTTGGGGCGACTCGGGGTCGCTCCTCGCGTATGCGCCCGACGTCGAGGGCATTCCGTTCGGGGTCGTGCTGCCGTTCGGGCAGGATTCGGTGGAGGCGATCGGCGCGCTCGCGTCGAACCTGCGCGTCTCGCCGACGGGGGCGCTCGAGCTGAAGCGCTAGCTAGTTATGGCTAGCGGTCGGGCCGCGTCGCGAACGCGCCGATCGTCGGGGGGGTCTCCACGGGCCGCGGCTCGCCGCGGCCGTGCATCACGTACTGCATCGTGAGCGGGTGCGCACCGGCCACTGGCGTAGCTTTCCCAGAGAGGGCGGAGCCGGCCGACGGCCAGGGCTCGAGCTCGTCGCCGACGCGGAAGCCGGGGTCGGCGCCACGCAAGCTCGCCTCGAACCCCGTCACCTTGGCCTTGCGCTCGTACGGTTTGCCCGGAAAGCCGTCGAGGGCGGCCACGCCGGTGGCGAGCCAGTTGTGGGCGAGCGTCGCGTCGCCCGCGATGACCCCGTCGCGCGCGCCCAGGAGCACCACGGGTCGGGTGTCGGTGGGCGGCACTTCGGTCACGATCGCGTTGTTTCGCATGTCGAGCTTCTCGTCGTTGGTCGAGAGCTCGAACACCTGCGTCGACTGCCACTCCGGGTGGCGCGCGTTCATCACCACCACCGTGTTGTTGAAGAAGTGGAGCGTGCCCTTTCGGTAGGTGTCGTAGAGCCCGCTGTCGCCGCCGTAGTGCACCATCGAGCCGTTGGCCTCGCGGCCGCGGATCAAGACGTTGCCGTAGACCCACGACTCGCGGAACGCGGGGTCTTTCAGGTTGGGCTCGCGCGCCTCTTGCGAGTCGACGAGATCGATGAGGTGCGCGCCGTCCTCGATCCAGTTGTACCGGATGACGACGCCGGCGCTGCGCTCCTTGATGTTGGCGCCGAGCGTGCCGCGGTCGCCCGACTTGGGCGGCCCGAAACGGTTGTACTGGAACACGACGCCGGAGACCTCGTTGTAGACGTTGTGCTCGTACCACTTCGTCGGGCTCGCGTTCGAGTGGATGTGGTTGCCCTCGATGAGCACGTCGTGGCTCAGCTCTTCCGAGCCCGACGTCCCGAGAAAGAGCCCGTTGCCGTTGTCGCGAACGACGCAGCCCTTGATCGTGATGTGGTCGCCGCGCTGAAGGAAAATGCCAGCCGCGTTCTCGGCCCAGGCCGTGTCCTTGCCGGCGCGGTCCGAGAAGCGCTTCGGCGCGGCCGCGTTTCGCACCTCGAGACCCTCGACGACGATGTGCGCCGGCTGCTCTCGGTACGGCGCCGAGTGCCGCTTGCCGATGATCACGAGGCCCCGGACCTGGTGACCGTCGTAAGGGAACTCGAGCCCTTCGGGCGTCGTCGCCCCGTCGCCGTCGAGGACGGGCAGCTCGCCGTTCGGGCCGCGCACCCCGCACACCTTGATCGGCGCGCCCGGCCTGCCCTGCCCACCGATCATGATCTTCTCGTGGTAGGGGTCTCTCCGGTGATGGATGCGGACGGTGTCCCCCGGTCCGAGGCGCGCCCACGGTACGTCGGCGAGCCGCGCGTGCTTCTGCCCCGGCCCCACCGGATAGTCGGTGCCGCTGCCAGGGACGCACGGGCCGGCCGCCCGCGTGCCGGCGTCGCCTCCGCCCCCGGCTCCGCGCCCCTGGGTGTCATCGCCGGCGCCGCCTGCGCCCGCGCCCTCGCCACCCGGCCGAGGCGTCGCGGCGCACGCCGCGAGGGTCATGGCGAGCGTGCCGAAGCCGAGATGTCGCAGGCGGGCGCCGAGGGTCACGCCCGAACCATAGCGTTCGGTGGCACCCGTGACATCAATTGATAACGAAGTTCACTTTCACTAGGCTCGAGATCACCGAGATCGAGGTCACAAGTTGGCGAAGCAAGCCCAGCCCGAAACACTGGCCGACGTCGCGGTCGGCACCAAGGCGACCATCGAACGCGTGACGTGCACGCGCGCCGTCACCGTCCGCCTGTACGAAATGGGCTTGGTCCCCGGGACGGAGGTGACGGTGACGCGCGTCGCCCCGCTCGGCGATCCTCTCGAGCTCGAGGTTCGCGGCTACAACCTCTCGATCCGTCGCCACGAGGCGCGCGGCGTACGCGTCGGCAAGGCCGAGGGTCCGTGAGCGAGCTCGCTTCGCGGAGCGTGCTCTTCGTCGGCAACCCGAACGCCGGCAAGACCACGCTGTTCAACCTGCTCACGGGCGCGCGAGCCAAGGTCGGCAACTACCCCGGCGTCACCGTCGATCGCCGCACCGCCACGCTCGCGCTGCCAGGCGGCACCCGCGTCCTCGCCGTCGACACGCCCGGCACGTACAGCCTGACCGCCCGCTCGCTCGAAGAGCGCGTCGCCGTGGACGCGGTGCTCGAGACGGGGCCGGCCGCGCCCGCAGCCGTCGTGCTCGTCGTCGACGCGACGACGCTCGCTCGCGGCCTCTACTTCGCGACGCAGGTCCTCGACGCGGGCCGCCCGTCGCTCGTCGCCTTGACGATGACCGACGAGGCGAAGCGAGCAGGCCTCGAGATCGACACGGCTTCGCTCGCACGCGAGCTCGGCTGCCCCGTGATCCCGATGGTGGCGAACCGCGGCATCGGCAAAGAGGCGTTGCTCCGCGAGCTCGCCACCGTGCTCGACGGCAGCGAGCGCACCGCGCCGGCGCCGCCCCTACCCCAGGAAGCCCAGGCGGCGGTGGATCGCGTCGCTCGGGCGATCCCAGGCGACGACGGTCTCCTCAAGACGTCGCGCGCGGTCTGGGCGCTCCTGTCGCTCGGCGACGACGAGCTCGACGTCGAGCCCGCGCTGCGTGAGGCGGCGTCTGCCGCGCGCGCGGCCGCAGCGGACGAAGGCGTCGATCTCGATCTCGCGCTCGTCGCCGCGCGGTACGCGCGTGTGGACGCCATGCTGGCCCAGGTCTCGAAGCGGCCCGAGCACCGCAGCCGGCCCCTCTCGGCGCGGGTCGACGACGTCCTCGTCCACCCGCTCTGGGGATCGCTCGTCTTCATCGTCGTCATGGCGACCGTGTTCCAGGCGCTCTTCTCGTGGGCCGAGCCGGCCATCGGGCTGCTCGAGGGCGGCATCGACGGGTCCAAAGCGGCGGTGCGCGCGACGCTCCCACCGGGCCCATTCACGGATCTGCTCACGAACGGCGTCATCGCCGGCGTGGGCAACGTGGTCGTGTTCGTCCCGCAGATCGCGCTCCTCTTCGTGTTCATCACCGCCCTCGAGGACACCGGCTACCTCGCGCGCGTCGCGTTCGTCATCGACCGGCTGATGGGCGGCGTGGGCCTGCACGGGCGCGCCTTCGTCCCGATGCTCAGCGGCTTCGCGTGCGCGATCCCGGCCGTGATGGCGACGCGGACGATCGAGAGCCGCAAGGACAGGCTCGTGACGATGCTCGTCGTGCCGCTCGTCAGCTGCAGCGCGCGCCTGCCGGTCTACGTGCTCATCACCGCGACCGTCTTTCACGCCGAGCAGAAGCTGCTCGGGCCGTTCAGCACCGGCGCGGCCGTGCTTCTCGCCATGTACGCGACCAGCATCCTCTTCGCGATCGGGGCCGCGTTCGTCCTGCGCCGCACCGTCCTCAAGGGCCCGCGTCCGCCCCTGGTGCTCGAGCTGCCGCCGTACCGCCGACCGGGCGCGCGAAACATCCTGGTCGCGACCTGGCAGCGCACGCGCAGGTTCTTGCTGGATGCCGGTACCGTCATCCTCGCCCTCACGATCGTCCTCTGGGCCCTCCTCACCTACCCCAAGGACGACGCCGTAACCGCCAAGTACGACGCGCTGCGGACAGAGGCCGCTCGGATCGACGACGAAGACGAGCGGAC
>CALKVR010000643.1 GCA_938004815.1 uncultured Polyangiaceae bacterium
GGTCCTCACGGGCAAGTTCGGCGAGATGTCCCTCCGCAAGGTGCAAGGCAAGTGGCTGCTCTCGTGGTTCAACGCCGAGGACTACGACATCACGATCAAGGTTTTCGACGGCCCGACGTCGAACCTGTACGAGGCCACCACCTACAAGCCGATCAAGGGGGGCGACTGGTGCTGCGAAGCCGAGACGACGATCGCGCAACTCTATGGTGGCTACATCCACCCCGACTCGACGTTGCACGATCTCCACCTCATCGTCTCGCAGTGGAACACGGCGACGAATTGGCCCTATCACGCCATGCAGTTCGTCACCGGCGTCGAGTGATCGATCAGGGGCAGTTGCCCGACGTGACGACGTCGCCGGTCTGGGGCACGCCGCCGTTCGAGGGAAAATCCACGAACGAGAGGGGGATCGACGTGCAGCTCGCGGAGCCGCAGTCCTCTTCACGGACGATGTGGAGGTGCCGGCCGGTCGACCAGCCGGTGCTGCCGCTCAGGCCGACGACGTCGCCCCGCCCGACGGTGTCGCCGACGGCTACGAGCACCTCGTTCAGGTGCTTGTAGGCGGTCATCGTGTCGTCGCCGTGGCGCAGGACGACGTAGTTCGCGTAGGCCACGCACTCGGAGCCGCCGCCGCCATAGCAAGGGTCGCCGGGGCCAGTCTGGTCGTAGATGAAGGCGACGGTGCCGTCGGCCATCGCCAGGATCTCGGTGCCCAATCCGAGGCCGAGATCGAACGCGTACTGGCTCGTCGGACCATTGTGTGAGGTGGAGCCGTTGTTGCCCTGCGTGATCGTCGCGCTGACACCACAATGGAGCGGCAAGTAGTAGCCGTCGGGCGGCTCGGGCGGCAGATCGGTCGTGCACGTCGCGAACGCCGACGAGATGTATCCGGAGAGCGAGCCGTACGAGATCGAGAACCACACGTCGTTCCCGTCGACGCTCTCACCCGTCACCTCGGCGACGACGTCGACGATCGTCCCGCTGGCCAGCGTGCCGACCGGCGCACCCTGTGTCGACGGATCGGGGCGGACGTTGAGCACCTCGCCCCCGGGGACCTCCACGCGCGCCCGCGGACAATCGTTCGCAGCGCCGCCGCCACCCTGGTCGCCGCCCGTCGATGCGGTGGACGTCGCTCCCGGCGCCGCGGTCGCGCTCGCCGTCGCGCCGCCGGTGCCCGCCGCGCCCCCGCCCCCGGCGCCGTCCGCTGTCTCACCGTCGCCGCAGCCGCCGAGCGCGACGGCGCAAGCCCAAATTGCCGCGACACCGGCCCGGAACCTCATGGCCGCGCATTCTACCACCGAGCACGTCGGCGCTTCCCGTGAAGCTGCTTTGCGTCCAAGATCCCACCCATGAGCGAGCACGGCGGCCAGGTCTCGTACTCCAACTGCTCCCTCTGTGAAGCGTCGTGCGGCATCGAGGTGAGGCACGAGGGGCGCCGCGTCGTCGCGGTACGCGGCGACGACCACGATCCGTTCAGCCGCGGGTTCATCTGCCCCAAGGTGGCGGGGCTGAAAGAGATCCACGAAGACCCCGATCGGCTGAAGCGCCCGCTCCTGCGCCGTGGCGACTCGTTCGAAGAAGTCTCGTGGGACGACGCCATCGGCTTCGTGGCCGAGCGGACGGTGGCGATCCAGCGCGACCATGGCAAGGACGCCGTCGCGGTGTACACGGGCAACCCGCTCGGCCACAGCTACGCGGGCGTGCTCTACGCGCTCCTCTTCGCCGAGGTGCTGGGCTCGAACCAGCACTACAGCGCGCAGTCGGTCGACGCGCTGCCGCGCCTCCTGACCGTCTACGAGATGTACGGCAACCAGGCGCTCCTGCCCGTCCCCGATCTCGATCGCACCGAGCACCTCTTGGTCTTCGGCGCCAACCCCCTCGTCTCCAACGGCAGCATCATGACGGCGCCCGACGTCAAGCGGCGCTTGCGCGCGATTCGCGCGCGCGGCGGGCGCGTCGTCGTCGTCGATCCGCGCAGGACCGAGACGGCGGCCGAGGCGGACGAGCACCATTTCATCACGCCGGGCACGGATGCCCTCGTCCTCTTCGCGATGCTGCACACGCTCTTCGCCGAAGGCCTCGTCGATCTGGGGCGGCTCGCGTCGATGGTAGGCGGTCTCGACGCGGTTCGAGGTGTGGCGGCGCGCTTCGCGCCCGAGTGGCGGGTGAGCTCGCCCGCGCGAGGCGCGCGGTCGTCTACGGCAGGATGGGGACGTCGACGCAGCGCTTCGGCGCGCTCGCCTGCTGGGCGATCGAGCTGCTCAACGTCGTGACGGGCAACCTCGATCGGGTCGGGGGCTCGATGTTCAACACGCCCGCGGTAGATCTGCCCGGTGTGGCCGCGCGCGTCGGTCAGGCGGGGAGCTTCGGTAAGTTCAGGAGCCGCGTGGCGGGCCTGCCCGAGTTCGCGGGTGAGCTCCCGGTAGCCGCGTTCGCCGACGAGCTCGAGACGCCGGGCCAAGGGCGCATCCGCGGCCTGTACACGTTCGCGGGCAACCCGGCCCTGTCGCTGCCGAACGGCAAGCGCCTCGAGCGCGCGTTCGCGGGCCTCGATCTCATGGTCTCGGTCGACATCTACCTGAACGAGACCACCAGGCACGCGCATGTGATCCTGCCGACCTCGTTCGGGCTCGAGCGCGACGATTACCCCATCCTCGCGAGCGCGATGGGCGTGCGGAACCGCGCGCGCTACGCGCCGGCGGTCCTGCCGCTCGAAGACGGTATGCGTCACGACTGGCAAGTCATGATGGATCTGTCATGTTCGTTGGCGGCCACGCGCGGCCAGCGCGTGGCGGCCGCCTTGCTCCGCGCGGCGCGCGCCCGGCTCGAGCCGCGCCACCTGCTCGCACTGCTGCTCGGCATCGGGCCCCACGGCGTGAGGCGGGGCCGGGGCGCCCTCTCGATCGCGAAGCTGGGGCGGCACGGTCTGGATCTCGGCGCGCTCGAGCCGCGCCTGCCGGGCGCGCTGGCGACGTCGAGCGGGCGCGTCGAGCTCGCTCCGCCAGCGTTCGTCGCCGACACCGGGCGGCTCGAGGCGTCGCTGGCCGAGCCGCGAGGCGGCGCGCTCCGCCTCATCGGTCGCCGCCACCTCCGCAGCAACAACTCGTGGATGCACAACTGCAGCAAGCTCGTGGCAGGCAAGAGCCGCTGCACGCTGCTCGTGCACCCCGACGACGCGGCGCGGCTGGGGCTCGCGGCGGGCCAGCCCGCGCGCATCACCTCGCGGGTGGGCAGCATCGAGGCGCCGGTCGAGATCTCCGACGACATGATGCCGGGCGTCGTCAGCCTCCCGCATGGCTGGGGCCATCACCGCGATGGGACGCGGCAGGGCGTCGCTTCGGAGCACGCGGGGGTGAGCCTGAACGATATCACCGACGAGCGCCTGTTCGACGAGCTCAGCGGCACGAGCCACCTCAACGGCATCCCGGTGGAGGTCTGCGCCGTCGTCGAGCGCCGCGCCGGCAGCCGTGACGCGCTTCAGGCCGGCTGACCGCCGTCGAGGGTGCGCCGGATGCAGACCGCGAGGCTGTCGGGCGAGAAGGGCTTCTCGAGCCTCGGCCCCGCGGGCCACTCGCCGCTGTCGGTGTCGGCCGAGTACCCCGACATGTAGACGACGCGGGCGTGCGGCCGGCGCATGAGGAACGCTTTCGCCAGCCGCGGGCCGCTCGCGCCGGGCATCACGACGTCGGTGAGCAGCAAATCGATCGGGCCGCCGTGCTCGTCGACCTGCCGCAGCGCTTCGTCGGCGCCGCCCGCCTGCAGGACGGTGTAGCCGAGGTTCTCGAGCGCGGTGACGACGGCCCGCCGGACAGCGGCGTCGTCCTCGACGACGAGGAGGGTCTCGCGGCCACGCGGCAAGCCGTCGACTCGCGCTGGGCCGGCCGCGAGCGGCTGCCCCTCGGCGCTCGGGAGCGCAACGATGAACGCGGTGCCCTCGCCGAGCTCGCTGTCGACGGTGATGCCACCGCCGCTCTGCCTGACGATGCCGTACACGGTCGCGAGCCCGAGCCCGGTGCCGCTGGCGCGACCCTTGGTCGTGAAGAACGGCTCGAAGATGTGGGGGCGATGCCCCGGGTCGATACCGCCGCCGGTGTCGCGCACGATCAGGCGCACGTACGGCCCCGCTGCGCCGACGTCGAGCCGGGTCGCGCCTGCCGCGTCCACGTGCTGGTGGTCGAGCTCGATCCCGAGCCGGCCGCCGTCGGGCATGGCGTCGCGGGCGTTGAGCACGAGGTTGAGGACGACCTGCTCGAGCTGGCTCGGGTCCACGCGCACGCGAAAGCTCCCGACGGCGACGTCGACCGCGAGCTCGATTCGCTCACCGACCACCCCGCGCAGCATGCGCTCCATGTCGCGCACGACCAGCCCGGGGTCGAGCACCGAGGGTGACAGCATCTGCCGGCGAGCGAACGCGAGCAGCTGCCGGGTGAGGCCCGTCGCGCGCTGTCCGGCGCCGTGGATCTCCAGGAGCTCGGTGCGGTTCGGGTCGTCGACGCGGGTAGCGCGCAGCAGCGTGTCGCTCTGCATGAGCACGATCATCATCAGGTTGTTGAAGTCATGGGCGATGCCGCCCGCGAGGCGGCCGATCGCTTCGAGGCGCTCGGACTCGCGGAGCCGCGCCTCGCTGGCTGCGAGCGCGCGCTCTGCGAGCCAGCGGGCGGTGACGTTCCGCACCACCGTGATGGTGTGACCGTCGCGGAGCGCCATCACGCGCGCCTCGAAGCGCTGGAGCCCGGCCGGGACCGCGAGCTCGTACTCGAGCGTCTCGAGCTCGCCGCCCTGGCGGGCCCGCTCGATCGCGGCGGTGATGCGCGGGCCCAGGTCGGGCGGCAACACCTCCAGGAACGTCCTGCCCAGGAACGTCCCCGGGGGTGCGTAGAGGTCGGCCGCGCGCCCCGCGCTGTGGGCCACGATCCGGTCGGCTTCGTCGGTCCGGAAGAGGAGGTCGGGGAGCGCCTTGAAGACCGCCTCGAGCTCGGTCGTCTTTCGCAGGAGCTGCTCCTCGGCGTCGCGGTGCTCGGTGACGTCGCGCCCGATGCCGTAGAGCAGCGACTCGCCCTCGCGGATGGCTGCGCACGTCCACGAGATCCATCGGTACGAGCCGTTCTTGTGGCGGTACCGGTTCTCGAAGTGGGTGACGTCTTGGCCCGTCTGGAGCAGCGTGGAGAGCTCACGTGTGCGCCCCACGTCGTCGGGGTGAATGAGCTCGACGACCTGGCGACCCAGGAGCTCTGCCGTCGGATAGCCCAGGGTGCGTTCCCACGCGGGGTTCAGGCGCGCGAAGCAGCCGTCTTGGCCCACGACGCACAAGAGGTCGACCGAGATGTGAAAGAAGCGGTCGCCGATGGGGTCTGATAGCGACGGATCTGTCATCCTGGGCGAGCCTGTCGCGCGGCCGGCTCCGCCGGGGCGTGAGACCGCTCGTGAGCGCTACTTCTCCCGGTTCGTTCCGAGCCGCAAGGTCCCACAGGGGTGGGCGAGTCGGCGCTCGCCACGGACGTTTGGTTCGGGCAGGCTACCCCCCATGATCGTTTTCGTGACGGGCGGCTCCGGCTTCGTGGGCGGCCACGCCATCGAGGGTCTGGTCCGCGCCGGACACCAGGTTCGAGCGCTCGCGCGCAGCGACGCCGCCGCGGCGACGGTGACGGCGTACGGCGCGACCGCGGCCCGCGGCG
>CALKVR010000644.1 GCA_938004815.1 uncultured Polyangiaceae bacterium
GCCCGCGCGCACGATGTCGACCGCGGCCTCGGCTGCGGCGGCCGCGATCGTCACCACCGCCAAGCGCGCCGACGAGCTCGGCCTCGGCCGGCTCGGCTACTTCCGCAAGTTCGTCACCATCGGCGTCGACCCGGCCATCATGGGCATCGGCCCCGTGCCGGCGATTCGCAAGCTGTTCGCCAAGACCGGCCTCTCGGTCAAGGACATCGATCTCTTCGAGGTCAACGAGGCCTTCGCGAGCCAGGCCGCCTACGTTCAGCGTGAGCTCGGCCTCCCCGACGACAAGCTCAACGTGAACGGCGGCGCGATCGCGCTCGGCCACCCGCTCGGGTGCACCGGCGCCAAGCTCGTCGCCACCGCCCTCCACGAGCTCAAGAAGCGCAACGGCAAGTACGCGATCGTGAGCATGTGCATCGGCGGCGGCATGGGCGCGGCCGGGTTGCTCGAGCTCGCGAAGTAGAGACGGTCCGAGATCGCAAGACCGGCGCGGCCTGGCAGGGCGGGTGATGCTTTCACTCGCTCGGGGGTATGGCCTCGCCGGAGGCGCCACGGGCTCACGCCCGGAGGGACGCAGCCCTCCGGGCGGAGTTCTCTGCGGGCGACGTCGTCTGGCGCCATCCGGCATCGAGCCTTCCCCCTTTGCTCCGAAAGCATCACCCGCCCCGCCAGGCCTCGAGCTTGGTGCTGCTACTCCGAGCGGCGTCTTCGCCACTCAGCTCATCCGGTGAAGCGATGCGAGCGATTCACAGGAAGGCGTCCGCGCTAACGCAGGAAGATCAGCGGCGGCCGTTGCACGCCGAGGTGACGGCATGCGTGGTCGTCGCGCGCCGCAGCGGGCGGTCACAACTTCCGGTCGCTCAGGAGAAGGCCCAGGAGTGGCCGCTTCGACGTCCGCCCAAGCGTCCGGTCGCCGCACTGCAGCTTGAAAGGCGCGGCACAGAGAATGCCGCTGGTCCCGCCGGGCGAAAGACCGGATCGTACGCCGGGCGCAAGGATGGCTTGTCCTGAGCGAGCGGGAGTTGTGACCGTCGACTACGCCGTCGACCGGCGTGCCCGGACGACTGATTGCTTGCGAGCACCCGCCCGCTTCTTCGCCGCCGCCTTCTTCTGCTTGGCGCGCTGCTCGGGCGAGGTCGCGAATGCGACGGTCTCTGCGACCCACTTCTTCAGCTGAGCCGCGGTGCGGATGCCGGCGGCATCGACGATGATGAAGCCGCTGAGAGGACGGCCCGTGAACTCCATGAGGCGGGTCGAGATTTCTGCCTGTCTCGTGGGCTCGGAGATGTGTATAAGAGACAGGAACATGTGCTTCTCTTCGACGTCGTCACGCGGCCCGAGCGCGCAGCGGATTCGATCGGCGAGCTTGTCGTCGTAGGCCATGCCGCGTTGGTAGCGACTCGGCAGAGACGCGTAAAGAGACGGGGCCTCGAGCTCGTCGCGGCCTGGTGGGCGCGGGTGCGCGCGAGCAGCGGACCGGATAGGCAGGCCCGCGCGCTCCACGCTGAAACCCGGCTAACAAACCAGAGGAGATTGGCAACAGCCGTTGCCAAAATCTTCGGCGACACGGACGAGGTCGAGCGCCCCGAAGAGCGGTACCGGTGGTGCGATCGGCTCCGCGGAGAAGCCGAACGTGGCGCCAGCCAGCCCTAGCAGGGCGGAGGCAGTGCGGGCGCCGCGCCCCGCTGCGGGCGGTCACAACCTCCGGTCGCTCAGGAGAAGCGTCAGGAGTGGCCGCGGCAACGCCCGCCCGAACGTCCGCGCGTCGCACCGCGACGAAAGATTGGGGAGAAAGGAGGCACGCTCTCGCGCCCGGACGATAAACCGGATCAAACGCCGGTCAGAAGAGCGACTTGCCCTGAGCGAACGAGAGTTGTGACCGCGGACCAGCTACCGCTCGAGGATCGACCGCGGGCTCGTCGTCCAGCGGTTGGAGTAGTGGTGAAGCCCGTCCGGTGACCCCTCGTCGCAGGGCCAGCCCTGGACCGGGCCCTCGAGCAAGAGCGGCGACTCGCCGGGATCGAAATCGAACCGCACCGCATCCCGGACCGCGGCGTTCAGCTCGCCCTCCGGCAGCCCCCAGCGCACGAGCAGCACACGATCAGCTTCCGAAAACGTCACCCATTTGCGGAAGAGCTCGTCGTTCCTCAGCTCGAGTCGAACCGCGAGGGTCAGCGCGGTGCTGATGCGCGAGGGCATCGTATCGATTCGGAGCGCGCGGGCGAGACGACTCGCTTGCGTCGCTCGGTAGCGCTCCGTCCACCAATCGGCGAACTGTCCGGGTAGAACGAGGCGGGTTTCGCCATCGCTCAAGGGCAGGTCGTCGACGCCCCACATCGTGTCCTCGCCACGAACCTCGACGGTGAGGGGCTCTGCCGGTCGCGTCATCCCGCGCGAGTGTACTTGTCGCGCGACGCGAGGTCTTGGGGCGGCAGCGCGGCTCTCGCGCGCGCGACGATCAGTGCAGCGTCTGCAAGCTGCACTGCTGGCGCAGCTTGCGGACGGCCTCGCCGAGGATCTGCGAGACGCGGGCCTCGGTGACGCCGAGGCGCCCGCCGATCTGGCGGAGGGTGAGCTCCTCGCGGAAGTAGAGCTCGAGGATGTTGCGCTGGCGGACGGGGAGCTCGGAGACGGCGTCGCGGAGGATGTCGGCGCGCTCGGTGCGGCCCAGCTCCTCTTCGGGGTTGGTGCTGTCGTCGGCGAGGTCGAACCCGCTCTCGCCGTCGATGCTCGTCGTGGCACTCGAGTGCGCGAGCGCGAGGGCGGCGCGGCAGCTCTCCACCGAGAGGCCGAGGCTGACGGCGACTTCGTCGTCGCTGGGCTTGCGACCGAGGCGTGACTGGAGATCGGTGGTCGCCTGCCCGACGCGGCGCGCGCGCTGGCGGAGGCGGCGCGAGACCGGGTCGGCCGCGCGCAGCTCGTCGAGCATCGCGTAGCGTGCGCGTGAGGTGGCGAGGCGCTCGAACTCGACGAGCGTCATGGTCGGGTGCTTCTTCAAGAGCTCGGCGAGCGCGACGGTGCCGGCGCTCACGAGATCGTCGACCGCGACGTGCGGCGGGAGGCGCTGTGCGAGCGCGCGAGCCTGCCGCCGGATGAGAGGCAGCACGTGAGCTGCGAGCTCCCCCGGGAGAAGCGTCCGACCGTCCCACACACCTTGCTGCGGCATTTCGAAGGAGCACGTCATGGTGACCGGCTCCTTTTCAAGCGGCGTGCCTGGCCGATTGGCTCGAACAATCAGCTACTTGCGCGGCGCGCCCCGCGGGGCGTCTCGGATCGGAACCGACCGGCCGCCGATCGCGTCGCCAAACCGGGACTCGGACGGCGTGTGTCTCAGTCGGGGACAGCGGGTGGCGGCGTCGAGGTCGCGGGATCGTCCGCTGTGGCCTCGCCGGCCCCGGCGGCACGCATGCGCTCGGCCTCGTAGATCCTCAGGATGGCCAGACAAAGCGCCATGATGACGGGCCCGATGAGGACGCCCATGAGGCCCAGCATCTCGACCCCGCCCAGGAGCGAGATGAGAAGCGGGAGCGGGTGCACCTGTGTGTGCGAGCCGACGAGGCGCGGGCGAACGATGTAGTCAGCGACGGCCGTCACCACGACAAAGCCCCAGAGCCCGACGAAGATGGCTGCCCCCGTCCGGCCCATGGCGAACGTCGCCACGGCGACCGGGACCCACACCGCCGCCGTCCCGATGACGGGCAGGAACGAAGCGAGCATCGTGATCGTGCCCCAGAGGAGGGGCTGGCTGACGCCCGCGATCATGAAGCCGACGGCGGCGAAGAGCCCTTGCACCAGCGCGGTGCCCATCGTGCCGACGAAAGCGCTCCGGCCCACGTCGTGAAACTCGGCCGCGAGCGCGCGGGTGTGGCGTGGATCGAGCGGGAGCAGGCGCTGCATGCGTCGCACGAGGGTCGGCCACTCGAGGAGCACGTAGTACATCGTGAAGAACGCGATCACGACGGTGAGGAGAAGCGACGTAGTGGTCGCGAGGATCGCGGCGAGGCCCCCGGCCGCCTTCTCCGAGAAAGAGAGGAGAGCGGCGTTCAGGCGCTCGGCGATCGTGTCGGGGGAAAGGTGCATCCGCTCCATCCACGCTCGACCGCGCGCGCCGACGAGCTCGGAGCCGGACGGGACGCGCAGGCGCGCGACGAGATCGAGCACCTCGGAGATCGCGATCCAAGTCACGGCCGCGATGACGCCCAGGCTCGCGAGCCCGCCGGTGATCGTCGTGATGAGCGCCGCGAGCGCGCGCCGCTGGCGCAAGAGACGGGTGAGCCATTTGTAGAGGGGCTCCGACGTGAACGCCATGACGGTGCCGACGGCCAAGCCCATCCAGAGCGGATGCGCGATCATCGCGGCCCCGGCGAACGCGCAGAGCGCGAGCACCGTGAGCCCCCAGCCGGAGACGCGGCTCGGGCCCGCTGCGAGCAGGCTCGATTGCGTAAGGCGGAGCGTCGGCGGCGTGAGCGACGTGGGCGGCAGCGATTCGGGCGGCAACGACCCTGGTGGCAACGACTCTGGTGGCACCGAGATCGGCGCCTGATCGCCCCTCGATGGGCCCGGATCCTCCGGCAGCACCGGGCGGCGAGGCATCGGGGTTTCAGCGGCCTTCATGGTCGGACGACGGCGTCGATCGTACACCTCATGCGAGCCACAGCGCGAGCGCGTAACCCGCGACGCCCACCGCAGCGATGACGCTGCCGAGCCACGCCGGCCTCGCGTGCAAGCGGCCGGACTCGTCGAGCGCGCGGCCGAGCACGAGGCCAATACCGACGAGCACGGCCGCGAACGATGCCGCGAGAACGATCGTCCATGTGCGCTCGGGCCCAGGCTCCGCG
>CALKVR010000645.1 GCA_938004815.1 uncultured Polyangiaceae bacterium
CACGCTGAGCCCGCCGTCGACGATCAGGCACTGACCGGTGACGTAAGACGACGCATCCATCGCGAGGAAGGCGATGGGGCGTGCGACCTCTTCGGGCTCGGCGACGCGGCCGGCCGGTGTTCGGCCGACGATGGCGGCGCGAGCCTCGGGTTTGGCGAGCACGGGCGCGGCGAGCGGCGTGCGCGTGTACCAGGGCGCGACCGCGTTCACACGGATTCGATCAGGCGCCCACTCGAGCGCCATCGTTCGGGTGGCCTGGACCATCGCGGCCTTGCTGGCGGCGTACGGCACGCCCGTGAGCACACCGGTGAGACCCGCGACCGAGGCCACGTTGATCACGCTCGCCCCGCCGGCAGAGGCGAGGAGCGCATGGAGGTCGCGGCTCAGGGCCAGGAACGCGGTGAGGTTGGTCTCCAAGACGCCGCGCATCGCATCGTCGTCGTAGCCGGTGAGACGACGGCGAACGTTCGTCCCGACATTGTTGACGAGCACGTGCAGCCGCGCGCGCTCCGCGGCAGCGGCGACGACGGCCGCTCGCCCGGCCGGATCGGTCACGTCGGCGACGATCCCGCGCACGGCCCCGACCGCGCGAAGCTCCGCCTCGGTGCGCGCGACATCTTCGGACGTCCGCGCCACGAAGAGCACGTCGGCCCCCAGCTTGCAGAGCTCGACGACCGCGGCGCGGCCGATGCCCTTGGTCCCCCCCGTTACCAGCGCATGCTTGCCGTCGAGCCGCCACACGACCGGGGTCTCGCACCGCGGACACGCGACTGGCGTCCCCACCATCGACGCGCGCCCCTCGGCCGAGAGCACCCAGAGCCGCTCCTCCATCGGCGGCCGGTGCCTCATGTGTTGCCGGTGCCCGCACCGCAGCTCGGCGACCCAATCGCCCGCGTCGTCCTCGGAGAAGCCGAGGATCTCTCGCACCATCACTTCGTCTTCTCGTCGAGCTTGTCGATGGTCACGCCCGCTTTGGTGCACGCCTCTTCGAAGCCGGAGGCGCTCGCGCCATAGATGTCGCGCGCCTTGTCGAGGCCGAGCTGCGAAATGACGGCGGCCATGAAGAGCCCCGCTCGCGGGTAGGTCGTCGGCTCGGGCAGCTCGCGAAACGCTTTGGTGGTGAGGTCGCGGATCGGCGGGCGATCTTTGAGCTTGGTCTTCCACTCGTCGAGCGTGATTCCCTGATACGTGCCCGCGACCCAAACGGCGAGCCCCTCGCCGGCGAGCACCGTCCCGGGCACCCCCCACGCGTCGTTGGCGAGGATGTGCGCCCCCTCGTGCGCGACGAGCCGCTCGAGCGGCCCGTTCGGCGCCGGATCGACGCGCACGACGTGGACGGCGTGCGCCGTCTGTACCGCGTGCCCGTCGCCGCTCTTGCCGGTGAGGGTCTGCTTGGTCGCGTGGTCCGGATAGAGAAAGACCTGCATCTTCTGCGGCTGCTCGATCTTCAGCTTCTTCACCGCGGTCGCGAGGCCGCGCATCACCGCGGCTTGCGACGGCTTGTCGTCGTCGCCCGGCTTGGCGCGGAGCGCGTAGAACTCCACCGGCGCTTCGCCCTTCGACCCCTTGAGCATCTCGATCTCGGGGCTCGCGTGCTCGATGTCTTCGCGCTCGTAGGACTGCAGGAACCGCGGCTCGATCTTGCCCCGTGCGCCCTTGATCCACTCGCCGTTGATCAGGAGCCCGAACGCATCGCCCACGTAGATCTCCTCGCCCCCGTGCTTGAAGGCGTTGATCTCGGCGCGGCGCCGTTGCTGCGGCACGCGGCCGGTATGCCACGCGAAGCCGAAGTTCTTGTGCTGGCAGAGGGCGCGCACCAGCTCGAGCATGCGC
>CALKVR010000646.1 GCA_938004815.1 uncultured Polyangiaceae bacterium
GAGCCGGTCGATCCCGAGATGCTCCTCGAGGGGCCGGTCGTGGTGTTCGGGCTGCGGCTGCCCGAGGGCGCGGTCGTCCGCGGCCAGCACGTGACCCTCGCGTCGGTCAGCGTTCCGCACGCGATGGAGCTCGTGTCGAGCTACCTCCGCGCCCGGGTGCAGCCTGATTCGGTGGACACCGGCCCCGACAAGACCGTCTTCGTCGGCGCCCGGCGCAACGGCTCATCACCCGCCGACCCCACCTTGAAGATCGTCGTCACCCGGACGACGGTCGGGACCGATCTGCTCATCAAGCGGGAGTCGCCCAAGGGAGACTTTCCCATCCACGCGCCCGCGAACGGCAGCGCCGACGTCGCAGGCGCGCAAAAAGAGCCGGGTCGGCCCGAGGAAATACCGTCGAGCATGGCGACGCTGCTGCCGAAACCACCGCCTCCGCCCCAGCCCGACTGACGGCGGCCGACCGGGCGGGAGCGTCGACTTCGGCGACCGGCCCTGCTACCAATCCGCGGCGTGAGCGATCAACAGCCCAAGCACACACCGCTTCACGCCGAGCACCTGCGCGCCAAGGGCCGCATGGTGCCCTTCGCAGGCTACGAGCTGCCGGTTCAGTACGCCGGCCTGGTCGAGGAGCACCGGGCGGTGCGCTCGGCGGCGGGCGTGTTCGACGTCTCGCACATGGGCGAGCTCGAGCTCGACGGCCCTGGCGCGGCCGCGGTCGTGAACGAGCTCATCACCAACGACGCGGCAAAGCTCGTCAATGGTCAGGCGCTCTACACCTGCGCGTGCAACGAGCGGGGCACCATCCTCGACGACCTCATCGTCTACCGCCGTAGCGCCGGCGCCTGGCTCGTCGTCTGCAACGCCTCGAACCGCGAGAAGATCGCCGGCCACTTCGCCGCCGCCGCCAAGGGCCGCTGCAACTTCGCCGACGTCTCCGATGCGACCGCGCTCATCGCCCTGCAGGGCCCCCGAGCCCTCGCGATCGCCGGCGCGGTCGGCGGGCCCGACCTCTCGGGGCTCAAGTCGTTTCACTTCGCCAAGGCGACCCTCGCGGGCGTCGCCGTCACCGCCTCGCGCACCGGCTACACCGGTGAGGACGGGCTCGAGATCTTCTGCGCGAACGCCGACGCACCCCAGCTCTGGCGCGCCCTGCTCGACGCAGGCGCAGTGCCGGCGGGGCTCGGCGCGCGCGACACGCTGCGGCTCGAGGCGCGCCTCTCTCTCTACGGCAACGACATCGACGAGACGACGAACCCCCTCGAAGCGGGCCTCGCGTGGGTCGTCAAGCTCGACAAGGCCGACTTCGTCGGCAAGCGCGCCCTCGTCGAGATCAAGGAGCAGGGCCTGGCTCGCCGCCTCGTCGGCTTCGAAGTGACGGGCCGCGGGATCGCGCGCCACGGCTACCCGCTGCAAGACGCGAGCGGCGCGGTGATCGGCACGTGCACGAGCGGCAGCCCCGGCCCGACCGTCGGCAAGAACATCGGCCTCGGTTACGTGCCGAGCGCGCTCTCGGCGATCGGCAGCCCCTTCGTCGTCGACTGCCGCGGTCGCCCCGCCGAGGCCGTCGTCGTCAAGACGCCGTTTTACAAGCGCGCCATCTAGGAGAACCATCATGCCTACGAACGTGAAGAGCGACCGCCGGTATACGAAGGACCACGAGTGGGCGATGGCCTCCGACGGCGCCGTCCAGGTCGGCATCACCGCCTACGCCGTCGAGCAGCTCGGCGACATCACCCTCGTCAACCTCGACGTCAAAGAGGGCGATCTCGTCGCCGAGGGCAAGGCGTTCGGCACGATCGAGAGCGTCAAGACGCTGAGCGATCTGTTCGCGCCGGTGTCGGGCAAGGTCACCAAGATCAACAAGGACCTCGAGTCGAAGCCCGAGCTCGTCAACGACGACTGCTACGGCGCGTGGATGATCGCGATCGAGGCCCCCGCGTCGTCGATCGACGGGCTGCTCGACGCCAAGGCGTACGAGGACCTCGTCGCCTCGCTCGATCACTGAGCCACGTCGCCCTACACTTCACCATGCGCCGGCGTGCCTCACCGTCGCACTGGAGCACGCGACAGTCGTCGGCTCGCGACGCCGCCCGAGACGCTCGTTGAGCACCGCCGCGTGCCTGCTGGCCATCCGGCGGAGCGCCTCGGTGGAGCGCGAATGCTCGGCGCCCAGCTGCATCCCGGTGAGGTGGAGCAACGCCTCGTGCAGCAACCGCAGCTGATGCATCGCATCCCGCGGGCGACCGCGCCGGTAGCAGGTGCGGCAGCGCATCGAAGCGAGGCCGCCCGCGAGGATGATCGTGGCTGCTCGCGCACCTTCGCTCACCTCGGACACGACATCGTGCGAGCCCGGAGCCCCGATGGTCATGCAGCGCCACCAAGCAAGCGCGGCGCCATCGCCCCGCGTTCGGTCGCGAGCCTGGGCTGCCCCGACTACTGAAGGGTCTTCGTCACCCGAAAGAGCTTGCCGGACTGCGTGGTGAAGAAGATCGCGTCGGCGCGTGAGACCGTGTCGTTGGGTGTCTCGCTGCCCTGGTAGATCACCGTCGGCTGCCCCGCATCGGCGCCGACGGGGATGGCGCGGACGGTCGAGCCGTCGGCCCAGTAGACATGGGTCGAGTCGACCGAGATGCCTTTGGGGCTATCGGTGACCGTCGTCAGGATCGCGAAGCTCCCGTTGTTCGCGGTCGCAACGACGCGGCCGACCCCGCCCTGACCCACGACGTAGACCTCGCCGGCGCGGATGGCGAGATCGCTCGGCGATGCCATCGTGGCGACGGTGTCGACCTGGTTGCCCGGCGGCATGTGCTGGGGCTGGACCTCCTGCCCAGCGGACCGCAAGAGCCGCCCTGCGGTCGTGTCGACCCAGAAGTACTGACCCTCGCCCCGTGCGACGGCGGGCACGTTCGAGCCGTTGAAGGCCTTGCCGATCAGCGTACCTGCACCGCCGCTCTGTGCGGAGCGCACCTCGAGGCCGATGCTCGCCATCGCCACCCCGGCCTCCGCCCCGACCGCGACGTAGACGTTGCCGGCGTCGGCGATCCCGAAGAGCGACGTGGGCACGCCGGCCTTCGTGATCGACAGGACCTCGCTGTCGGTCCCCGTATTCGCGGAGGTCACGAGCGCGCCGCCGTCGAGCACGAGCCCCCGCGGCGCGTCGAGCGCGCTCGCGACCGTCGACGGCGTCGCCTGGCCCTCCATGAAGACGACCAGCGCCGCCGCAGGGGGGCTGAGGGCGAAGATCTCGCTGCCGTCGACCGCGATGTCGGTCAGCGCATCGCCCGCGTCACCGATCTCTTCGGCGGCACCGAAGACCACGACCGGGGGCTGCCCCCCCTCACCGCCCATACCCGAGGAGGTCGTCGTGCTCCCGGGGCCGCTCGAGCTGTTGGTAGCCCCGGCGCCGACCCCCGTGCCGCCACCGCCCGTCGCGAGCTCGTGGTCCTCGAAGCCGAGCACGATCTGGCAGCCCGCGAGGAGCGCAACCGTCAATCCAAGACTCGAGCGAAGCATGTACGTTCGCGAGCTTATCTCAAAACGTCCAGGTCGCGCCCGCCCCGAGCTGGCCGGGGCCGGGGCCGAGAGACGGTGACGCGGTGGGCTTGCTGGGCTCGGCGGGCGACAGCTCGGGGCCGACGAAGAACAGGACGACCCCCGTAGCGACAGCCGCTGCGCCGACGCCGATGGTGATGTTGGATGCCCAGGCCCACGCGTTGGCGCGGTCGTGGCCGTCGAGGCCCTCTTGGTTGCAGAATCGGCCATCGCACGACTCGTCGGCGGAGCCCTGCTCGGCCATCGCGACGCCGCCGAAGGCGAAGCCCAGCGCGACGACGCCCAGCCCGGTGCCGCCGACGATGTAGGCGAGCGTGCGATCGCGCTCGGGCTCGGGCTGCTTCGGCTTGTCCACCACCGTGGCGTCAGCCGCGAGCTTCGGGACGGTGACATCGACCGTCCCGGCGCCGGCCGCGAGGGCTACCGTGGCCGTGTGCGGCGTGTGCCCAGGCGCCGTCGCCTCGATCGCGATGTCGCCTGGATCATAAGGCAGCGCGACATCGAACGTCCGCACCTCGCGGCCGTTGACCTTCACCGTCTGCGCGTCGGCGGGCTCGACCACCTTGAGACGGATCCGCGCGAGGTTAGGCTCGACGCGCGCGATCCCTTGCTTGGCTTGCTCGGCGCGGTCGGGCTTGTTCGTCTGCTCGGCCTGCGCGAGCGCCTCCTTGAACTCGACCCACGCGGTCGCCGTCTTGCCCTCTTGCTCGTGACAGGTCGCCAGGTAGAGCAGCGTGCCGAGCTGCGGATCGCGTCGCTGGCTCTCGGCGAAGCGGGCGCAAGCAGGGGCGATCTCGCCTCGTTCGACCATCGCGAGGCCCTCCTCGAAGAGGGCTTCGGCGGCGGCCTTGTCCTCGGCCGTCGGCTCGGCGGTCGCGGTCGAGGCCCACCCGAGCACGACGAGGCAGGCTGCGAGCAATCGTAACGGAATGGTCATTTTCTTCCACCCAGGGACCACGGCGACCCGCTCTTGGCGCCGGTCGGCGGCGGGGTCGGCATCTTGCCCGTCAGCTTGGGCGCCGGCGCCGAGGCCGACGCAGCCGCCACCGCCGACGCGCTCTCGGAGGCCGTTGGGGGCGGGTCGGCCGACACGACCGCGCTCGGCTCCGTCGATGGGGGGAGCGCGGGCGTCGGCGCGACCGCCGCCACGGCCGAATCGGCCGAGGACGCGAGGCCGGAGGAGGGCGCGACCGGCTCGTCGCCGCGAGTCGCGGCCCAGACGCCGAGGCCGACGAGCAAGACGGCGCCTGCCGCCGCCGCCGGCACCAACCAGCGCGGGCGCAGAGGCTTGGCGGGCGGGATGGTGTCGTACTCGCTCAGCGAGGTCGGCCGGAACGAGCCGCCAGACTTCGCCACCTGGCCGGCCGCGACCTGTGCGGCGGGCGCGTCGATCGTCGCGGGGGTGAGCTCGCCCCCCTCTTCGACCGCGGCCACGCGGGATGCGCGCTCGTCGAGCGACGTCTTGGCGAGCGACTCGACCCACTCGCCGACCGCCCCGAGGGGCGCGGGCGAGAGCCGATCGAGCGCCTGCGCCATCTCCTTGGCCGTCGCGTAGCGCTCGGCCGTGTCGCGGCTCAGGCCCTTCATGACGATGTCGTCGAGCTCGCGTGGAACGTCGGAAGCGTACGTGCTGGGCGGGCGGATCTCTTCGGTCAGGACCTTGGCGAGGACCATCGCCTCGGTCTCGCCATCGAACAGCCGACGGCACGTCAGCGCCTCCCAGAGGACGACGGCCGCGGCGTAGACGTCGGACTGCCGCGTCACCTCGTTCCCGGACATCTGCTCGTACGCCATGTAGCCGAGCTTGCCCTTCACCGCGCCCTCGCGCGTCGTGTGGAGCCGACCGGTCGCCTTGGCGATGCCGAAGTCGACGACGCGGGCCATCCCGTCGACGCCCACGAGGATGTTCTGAGGCGACACGTCGCGGTGCACGAGGCTCATTGGCGTGCCGCGCTCGTCCTTGGCCTCGTGTGCGGCATGCAACCCGTGGAGCGCGCCGGACCCGATGGTTACCGCCACTCTCCAGGGGATCTTTTGACCGGCCTGGCGAGAGGCTTTCACGAGGTGGGCGAGCGACTCGCCCTGGATGTACTCCATGACGAGAAAGAGCTCGCCCTGCGTCGCCACCACATCGAGGGTCGGCACCACGTTCGGGTGCCGGATGCGCGCGCACATGCGCGCCTCGTCGAGGAACATCGAGACGAACTCGGGGTCGCGCGCGTACTGGGGGTGCAGCCGCTTGATCGCGACGGTGCGCGCGAACCCCACCGGCCCGAGGAGCCGAGCGATGTGGACGGTCGCCATCCCACCCAGTG
Organism: uncultured Polyangiaceae bacterium; assembly: GCA_938004815.1. GTDB lineage: Bacteria > Myxococcota_A > Polyangia > Polyangiales > Polyangiaceae > Xiheicaenibacterium. Next base: position 5,868 of record CALKVR010000646.1, read on the forward strand.
CCAGCGGGTCGTAGAGGGCATACCTGCCGATGACCCGGCCGGCTGTCGCCTCGCTCATTCCAAAATCAGTGTAGCCTAACGGCAGGACAAGGAGCGAACGATGAGAGCTTGGCTACCATTATTATGTGCGGGCGGCGTGGCGGCCGTTCTCAGCTGCAGCGACGACGAGCAGAGCGGGACGGCGGGGAGCGGGGCGGGCAG
>CALKVR010000647.1 GCA_938004815.1 uncultured Polyangiaceae bacterium
GAGCGGGATGCCCGCGCGTAGCAACGTCGCGAGCTGGCGCGTCATGATCGCGACGTCGCTGACCGACGGACGATCGAAGATGGCGAGGATCTTGATGTCGCGCTTGGCTTTGGCCTTGGCCTCTTGCTCCTCGGTCGCGCTGGTGAGGAGCACGCCCTCTTTGCGCAGGACCGTCCGCAGGACCTTGGCGTTCTCGGCGTCGCGCACGCCCTTCGTGGGCTTGCCCGTTCCGACCAGGATTCCGCGGTACTCGAAGACGGCCACGGCGATTACTCGTCGACCAGCAGGTCTTCTTGTTTGGCGGCGAGGACCTCCTCGACCGTCGTCCGACCCAAGAGGACCTTGCGGGCCCCGTCGTCGCGGAGGGTGTCCATGCCGGCCGCCACCGCTGCGCGCTTGACCGTGTGCGCGTCGGCGTTCTTGAGCATGAGCGGGCCGACGATGTCGTCGACGAGCATCAGCTCGTAGATGCCGCGGCGGCCCAGGTAGCCCTTGCCGCCGCATGCGTCGCAGCCGCCGGTCTTGTAGAAGACCGGCTTGTCCCCTTCGAAGATCTCTTGCCCGACGAACTTGTAGTCGTGCTCGTTGGGAGCGTAGCGGCCCTTCAGCTGCCGCCGCGCTTTCCACTCGAGCATGTTTCGGTCCAGCCCGAGCTGCTCGAGCTCGTACGCGGTCGGCTCGTAGGCGACGCGGCACTGCGGGCAGAGCATGCGCACGAGACGCTGCGCCAAGACGCCGATGACGCTCGAGCGCACCAAGAAGGGCTCGATCTGCATCTCGACCAACCGCGTGACCGCGCCCGCGGCGTCGTTGGTGTGCAGGGTCGAGAGCACGAGGTGACCGGTCAGCGACGCGTGGATCGCGATCTCGGCCGTCTCTTTGTCGCGGATCTCGCCGACCATGATGACGTCGGGGTCTTGGCGCAGAAAGGCGCGGAGGGCGCTGGCGAACGTGAGCCCGATCGTCGGCTGCACGTGGACCTGGTGCAGGCCGCCGATCTCGTACTCGACCGGGTCCTCGGCGGTGAGGATGTTGATGTTGGGCTCGTTGATGCGGTTCAGGCACGCGTAGAGCGTGGTCGTCTTACCGGAGCCGGTGGGGCCCGTGACGAGGATGATGCCGTCCGGACGGTGGATGAGCTCATCCATCATCCGGTACTCGCGCGCGGCGAAGCCGAGCTCGTCCAAGCCGAGCAAGACGCTCGTCTTGTGGAGGATACGCATGACGATGCGCTCGAAGCCGCGGCTGGTCGGCACCGAAGAGACGCGGATGTCGACGCTCTTGCCGGCGATCTTGAGGGTGATGCGGCCGTCTTGGGGCAGGCGCTTCTCGGCGATGTTGAGCGACGCCATGATCTTCACGCGCGCGATGATCTTGGCGATGAACTGCTTGGAGGCGCGGCGCACCACGTAGAGCTCGCCGTCGATGCGGAAGCGCACGACGACGTCGCGCTCTTCGGGCTCGATGTGGATATCGCTCGCTCGCTCGCGGACGGCCTGCGCGAAGAGCCCGTTGACCCAGGCGATGATGGGCGCCTCGTCATCCGAGTCGAGGATGTCGACGACCTCTTCTTCTTCGAGCGCCTGATCGCCCTGGAGCTCGCCGCCGCTGGTCTCGCGCCGCTCCCAGACCCGGTTGATGGCGTCGAGCACGACCTCGGTCGTGGCCACCGCGAGCTCGACGGGCTTGTTGAACAGCGTGCGAACGTCGTCGATCGCGGTCACGTCGAGCGGGTCGGCGGTGACGCAGTAGACGACCTTGTCGTCTTCGGCGAGCGGGAGGATCTTGTGCGTCTTGGCGTACGTGATGGGCACGCGCGCGATGACCTCGTCGGGGATCGCGGGCACGTCGATCTTCGGCATGAACCCGATGCCACACTCGGTGGCGAGGGCCTGCGCGATCGCTTTTTCTTCGGCGACCTTGGCCGAGACCAAGACCTCGGCCAGCGGCTGGCCGCGCTCGCGGACGGTATCGAAGAGGGGCGCGAGGCGCTCGGCGGAGACGACGCCCTGCTTGACGAGGATCTCTCCGAGGTACTCGCTCTGCGAGAGCTGCGCGCCCATAGGCCTATTCTACCCGCTGACCGCCGGGTGGCCGCGCGGGCGTGGGGTTGGGGGTTCGCAGGCGGCCCCGCTGGGGGTCGGTCGCCTCGGGCTTGGCGGTCGGCGCCACCGTCGTCGCGGCCGCCGTCGTGCCCGTGCCGCCCTTGGCGGGGCCGGCGGCGGTGCTGGGGAGGGCGATCGGCTCGACCGCGTCGTGGTTCCGGGGCCGCCGCGGGCGGGCTTCTTCTTCGAGCCGCTCGCGCTCGCGCGCCTCGAGCATCGACTGGCGGATGGCCTCGAGCAGGCCGTTCGACCGCGAGAAGTCGCGCGGCGGCGACCACTCCATGTCTTCACTGAAGACGAAGTAGCGGTCGAGGAACTCTTGCCGCTCTTGCATCTTGCGTTCGAAAATGACGCGTAGGTCATCCTGATCGCGGACGACGTAGGGCGTCAGGATGAGCAGCAGGTTGGTCTTGCTCTTGGTCGTGACCTGCTGGCGAAAGAGAAACCCGAGCACGGGGATATCGCCCAAGATCGGGATCTTGGTCTCGGCGGTGGTCTCTTGGTCCCGCATCAGGCCGCCGATGACCACCGTCTGCTGATCGCGCACGATGAGCGTCGTCTGGGCCTGGCGCTTGTTGATCGCGACGGCGCCGAGGGTGCCTTGCGGCGCGGAGCCGACCTCGGAGATCTCTTCTTTCAGCTCCATCCGAACCTGGTCGGAGTCGTTGACGAACGGCGTGATCGAGAGCTTGATGCCGACCTCTTCACGGGGCGCCGAGCCGCCGAGGAGGCCGCCGAGCTGGCCGAGCGCACCCGCCGCCGCGGCGCCGCCGGCCGCTTGCGCCAGCTGCCCGAGGCCCCCGGAGGCGTTGGTCTGGAGCGGCACGTCTTGGCCGACCGAGATCGTCGCCTCGACGCTGTCGGTGGCGAGGATGTGCGGCGTCGCCAGGACGTTCGAGTTGCCGTCGTTGGTGAGCGCGTGGAGCACGACGCCGAGCGCGGGGATCGAGAGCCCGGGCGCGAGGAGGTTGTCGGTGCCCTCGATCTCGGGGCCGCGGACGCCCATCGCGAGTGCGCCGAGCTTGTCGGCGGGAGGCAGGCCCGCGACGCTGGTGCCGACGTTGTTGCCGCCGTAGAGAAAGCCCTGCTCGCCGCTGAAGTCGAGGGGCGCGCCGCCGTGGTACGAGAGGCCGGTGTCGGTCGTCCGGTTGACGTTCAGGTCCATGATGACCGCCTCGATGAACACCTGGCGGCGGGGCTGGTCGAGCTTGTCGACGACCGCGCGAAGAGCCGCGTAGTCGCGCGCCGACGACGTCGTGAGCAGCGAGTTGGTCGCCTCGTCGCAGCCGACCTTGACCGCGCCCTCGAAGACCTCTTCTCCGCCGGCTGCGCCGCCCGCGGCGGCGGGGGCGGCCGCGGCGCCCGTGCGGCCCGTGCCGCCCGACGGGCGCGCCGCGCCGCCGCCGAGGATCTGGCTGAGCGAGGTCTGCAGCTCGGAGCACTTGGAGTGCTGGAGCGGCAACACGTGGATGGCGTTGTCGCCCTCGACCATGGGCGCGTCGACGACGCGCTTCACCAGCTCGAGGATCTTGTCGTAGTCGCCCTTGGTGGCGGTGATGATGAGCGAGTTCGTGCGCTCGTCGGCGATCACGTTGCCGGCGGGCCCGGTGCCGCCCGTCTTGCTGCCGGCCGCGCCCGCCTTGCCGCCGAGGATCTCGTTGAGCTTGGCGGCCGCGTCGGCCGCCGACGAGTTGTAGACCGGCTGCACCCAGATCTGGTCACCGGCCGAGCCGACGTCGAGCTCCTCGACGATGCGCAACATGCGGCGGATATTCGAGCCGGTGTCGGTGATGATCAGCAGGTTGCCCGGTGCGTACGTGGTGATGTTGCCGTCTTTGGACTTGAAGTTCGTGTTGAGGATCTGCGCGACCTCGGTCGCGTCGACGTTCGTCAGCCGATAGAGACGCGTGACGAAGCGGTCCTCGGCCGGCACGGGCGCGGCGGTGCCGTAGACGGGGGCGGGCTGCTTGGCCGCGTCTTGCGAGTCGATGATCTTGAGGAAGCTGCCGTGCGGGATCACGGTCATCCCGTTCGACTCGAGGATCGACAAGAAGGCGCTGTACGCCTCGGCCGCCGTCACCTTTTCGGGTGAGTAGACCGTCGCCTTGATCGAGCGGAGCTTGCTGCCGTAGATGAACCGCTTGCCCGTCGTCTGGCTGATCGCCTTCACCAAGTCGGGCAGGTCTGCGTCCTCGAGGCTGAACGACACGAGGTAGTCGCCAGGCTTCGGCCGAAACTCGATCTCTTTCGCAGTCTGGGGCAGCTGCGACATCGGGTCTTTCGGGTCTTTGGCGGGGGCGCCGGCCGGGGTGCCGCCCGGGGCGCCGGGGTTGCCGGCGGGCTGGCCGGGCGCGGGCGTCGGCTGAGGCGCGCCGGGGGCGTTGGGGTTCGCGGTCGGTGCGCCGGCGGGCCGCGACGGCTGGGCGGGCGTGTTGGGCGTCCGGATCACGGGCTTGCCGCGCGGCGTGACCTGCGCCGGCGCCGACGCCGACCAGAGACCCACCGAGAGGGCGGCGAGTGCGACCAGCCTCTGCTTTGTCATTCGGTCGTGTCTCCTCGAGAGTTCCGCGGCTCACCCGGACGTTTGGCCAGCGGTCCTGAGGTGCGAGCGACCTTCCGGCCCCCCGGCGACGAGGTGGTTGCGGCCGCTGCTAGCTGCCCGGTACTCGCGTCCGCGGCAACTGTTTCTTCGGCCGACGCCGTTTCCGGTGCCGCCTCCGGGTTGTGGAAAACCGCGCGGGTGGCCGAGACGAGCGCGAACGAGACCGCACCCACCAGCGCCGAAGACGCTACGAGGAGCGAGAGGGTCACGACGGCGGTCTGAAACAAGAGGCCCCTCGCCCGGAACGCTTCTCTCTGACGCAGGAAAAACGACACGAAGAGGCGCGACAGCAAGACCGATGCCTCACCGTTTGTCCGCAAGAAACAGGGATGGCGGCAGGCCGCCCGCCAACCTGGCGCGGGGTGAAGAGGGCCGCGCGACGCGTTTGACAAGTTGGCAATCCGATCGCGCGCCTCGCAGGACGAGAGGCGAATTTGCTCCTTGATCCACACCCTGACGGGTGTGAATCAGAGGCCCATGCGAACGACGCGGTCGGTGGGCCTTTGGGGCGTGGCTTCGGTGGTTGCGCTCGCCCTCTTCGGGCCCGCGTGCGGCGACGACAGACCGGCTCCCGTCGGGTCGGCGTCGGCCGCCGTCTCGGGGAGCGGCTCCGCCGATGCCCTCGCCGATCGCTACGGGCTCGCCGCCGACGCGATCGATCTGTCGAAGCCGGTCCAGCTGGCCGTGTTCGACCCGAAGAAGCACGGGCTCGATCCGCTCGTCGTGGTGGTGCGCGTCGCGTCCAAGGACAAGCTCCTCGCCGGCGCCAAGGGCACGCCCAAGCCCGACGCGGGCGACGGCCTGATCGGCTGGGGGGCGTCGTACGCCCGCGTCGAAGGCGAGGTCGCCATGATCAGCCAGGACAAGGATCTGCTCGTCAAGCACGCGTCATTTCTCCGCGAGCTCGCGGCGGCGTCGTCTGGGGGCGGCGTGACGTGCGTCGTGCCGATGCAGCACATCGGTGCGCTCTACGGCAAGGACATCGAGGCGCTCTCGTCGCAGGCGACGGCGATGACGCCGCCCGACCAGGCGAAGACGCTCGAGCAGACGTTCTCGTTCATGAAGGCGGCCCTCACCGAGCTCGAGCACGTATCGATCAACCTCGCGCCCACCGACGATGGTCTGTCGCTCGACATCGGCGCGACCCCGACCTCGCTCTCGACCTGGCGGCTCGCGTTCGGGGCTCTTCGCACCAAGGGCGACTCGAAGCTCCTCACCAAGCTCCCCAAGGACAGCGTCGCCGTCGCGACCGCCAACTTTCCCCCCGAGACGCGGCCCCTATTCAAGAAGTATCTGGAGTGGGTCGGCTCGCTGCCGGGCGGGGGCGGCGTCGACGGCGCGCTCTCGGCTTGGGAAGAGAGCTGGGACGCGCTCAGCGGCGATCTCGCGTTCAGCGTCTTCGAGCTCGACGGCAAGCCGGTGACGATCGGGATCACCGGCGTGACCGACCCGGCCAAGGTGCGCGACGCACAGCGCAAGGTCGCGGAGAAGGTCACGCAAGGCCCGCAGAGCGACGAGCTGAAGAAGTTGAAGGTCAAAATTTCCTTCAAGAAGGCGGCCTACAAGATCGGCGACGTCGAGGTCGACGTGACCAAGACCGAGTTCGGCGCGCCGCCCCCGGGCATGGAGAGCTTCGTCGCGTGGCTGGGCGAGACGCACGGCGCCGTGACCCCCACCGAGTCGATCGTCGCGTACGGCCCGTCGGCCAAGGCGGTGCTCGAGGCGTACATCGGCGGCAAGCTGCCCGGCGGCTTCGACGGCTCACCGGCGATGGCGCGCGCCAAGAAGTCGGCGGTCAAGGACGCGGTGGCGACGTTCACGATGACCCCCGACGACGTCGCGGCGATGTTCGGCCTGCCCGTTCCTCGGTCCGACGCGCCCCCGCTCACGATCAGCCTCGGTACGAGCGACGGCACGCTCCACCTGGGCGTCGATCTCCCTGCCTCGCAGCTGTCTCCGATCGCGGTGATGTTCGGCGCGCTCACCAGCCGCGCGGGCGGTGGCCCAGGCGGCGGAGCGGCGCCCGGCAACCCCAAGAAGCTCTGAGCCCGAACGCCGTCACGCGACCCAGAGCCAGCTTTGGGCCGGGTGCTCGGCGGGGTCGTAGCCGTCTTTGTCCGGGGGCGGGTCGCCCTTGTCGAGTGGGTCGACGGTGCACTCGACAGGGACTTTCATGACAAAACCGTCCTTCATTTTGATGTAGTACGGGGCGCAGGGGTGCCGTTCGTCCGCGCGATCGGGCTCGGCCGCGGGGGGAGCGGCCTTCTCGGCGGGCTCCCACGCCTCGTCCTCTCCCGTCGACGCGTCGTCGAGCTCGACTCCGCAGCCCGCGAGGGCGATGACGGCGACGATCGAGGCGAGTCGTTGGTGCATGGACAAGCCGATTGCGACGCGCGTGCCAACCCGAGCGTCACCTCGCTCGTGGCGAGCACCGAGGCAACCGCGCTCGCCACAGCACAGTCAGAGCGGCGTCGCGAGACCGCTCCCCTCGACGATGCGGTAGCGATTGCGTACGTCGGCGCCCGAAATCGTCTCCGTCACGCCGGTGGGCCACCGCACCGTCACCGAGTCGAGCCCAGCCGCGTCAGCGAGGCCGAAGTGCACGACGTGGGAGTGCTGGAGATGGTGGCCGCCGCCGGCCTCCACATCGCGCGTCTGCGTCATGCCACCCGCGACAACCGTGACGCGAGCGCCCACCGCATCGCGGTTCGACGTCGTGCCCTCGAGCTCGAGCTCGAGCCACCCCAGGTCCTGACCGATGCGGTTCTCGTAGTAGTGGAAATGATCGGGGCCGATCCCCTCGCCCGCGAAGAGATCGAGATCGCCGTCCTCGTCGACGTCGCCGAACGCGAGGCCCACCGCGAGGTGGACCTCGATGCCGGCCTCGTAGGTGATGTCGACGAACCCGGCCGCGCCGTCGTTCCGATAGAGCTTGGCGTAGTGGGTGGGGTAGAGCGCGGCGACGGCGAGGTCGAGATCGCCGTCGTTGTCCCAGTCGGCGAGCGCCGCGTTGACGTCTCCCTCGTCGTAAATGATGCCGAGCTCTTCGCGCCGATCGGTGAACGTGTAGTCGGGAGCGCCGCTCGAGAAGAGGAACTGGCTCGGGTCCGCCCAGGGCTGGGTGCGCGGGTGAGACAGGTTGGCGACGAAGGCGTCGATGTCGCCGTCGCCGTCGACGTCGCCGAACGCAGCGCCGTACGAGTGCCCGCCGGGATATTGCGCGAAGTCGCTCGTGATGCCGTCGTGATGAAAGCTCTTGGCCGGCGCCACGTCGACGAACGTACCGTCGCCCTGGTTCTCGAAGAGGTTGTTGTCGGAGAGCTGGTAGTTCCCCACGTAGAGGTCCGGCAGCCCGTCGTCGTTGTAGTCGAGCCAGCCCACGCCGTAGCAGGGTCGCTCGGGTGAGACGAGGAGACCCACCGCCGCGGTCACGTCGGTGAACGTGCCGTCGCCCGCACCGGTGGCGAACCGATCCGGTACGGCCGGGTAGTCCGGGTAGTGCTCGAGCCAGTGCCCCCAATAGAGGTCCAAGTTGCCGTCGCCGTCGGCGTCGGCGAAGGCGGCCGTCGTGGTGGGGTCGACCCCCTCGACGCCCGAGAGGGGCACGGCCGTGAAGACGCCCGTGCCGTCGTTGAGCAGGATGCGATCCACGAAGTCCTCATCGACGAGCAGATCGCAGTCGTTGTCGCGCCCGTCGAGGATCTCGGGAGCGCCCGGCGAGACGTCGGCGCGCGTATCGTCGCAGTCACCGCCCGCGACCGGCGTGCCGTCGAGGTCACCGTCGGACGCGTCGGTGCCGTCGTCGGCCACGCCGTCGCAGTCGTCGTCGTATTGGTTGGTGAGGCTCTCGACCGCGTTCGGGTGCACGGCCGGGTCGGCGTCGTTGCAATCGCCCTCGGCGAGCGTGAACGCGTCGCCATCGTTGTTGACGCCCACGTAGTACCCCGCGAACGCGTCACGATCACCATCGCCGTCGACGTCGGCGAACACGAGCAGCGAAGCGTCGGTGGCGCCGGGGAACGGGCTCGACACGGCTGGCACGAAGTTGCCCGCGCCGTCGCCGAAGTAGGCGAGGGGGCCGGGGCCCTGCACGATCACGTCGTCGTGCCCGTCGTCGTCGAGATCGGCGAGCTGGATGTAGCTGCCGACAGCGGTCGCGAACGGCGCGTCGGTGTGCTCACCGAAGAAGCGCTCGGCGTCGGTCCACGCGCAGAAGTGGTCGCCGCCGAGCTCGATGCGGAAGTTCGCCTCACCGAGGCCGTAAGGCGTGTCCTCGCCGGGGACGTGGATGAGCGCGCGGCTCGGGTCGCCGGGCGCGGCGCTCTCGATGGCGAGCTGCGGTGCGGGGCCGAGGTGCTCGACCGCGACCACGTAGTGCTGCGTCGGCTCGAGGAAGACGCCGAGGTCGGTGACGTCGATCTCGACGTACGTCTCGGGATCGGGGGCGGTGACGTCGAGATCGACGGCGGGAATCAGGTTGGCGGTGGGTGCGTCGAGATCGGGCCACCCACCGGGATAGGAACGACCCCACGTCGTCATGAGGCGTACCCGCACGGTGCCCGGCGTCCCGCCGAAGGCGAGGCGGATCGTCTTCACGCGGAACGGATGTCGCGGGACGAACTTCATCGTGTCGACGGTGCCGTCGGGGAGCGGGTCGGCGATGACGCCGAGGTAGTCGCCGGTGAGGTCGCCTTCGACGACCGGCGCGAGCGCGGTGTCCCACGCCTCGTCTCCGCAGAACCGGTCGAACGTGCTCGGTGGTGCGATCGGTGCCCCGCCGGCCCCGCCGGCCCCGTCGCCGCCGGCCCCGCCGACGCTCCCGGCGCCGCTGCCGCTCGAGGACGCGCTCGAGCGCGTCGTTGCTGCATCGTCGTCGCTGCAGCTCGTGATCGTCGCCGACGTGAGGAGCAAAGCCGCAACGCCGTAAGTGCAAGATCGCATCCCAGGATCGTACACCGGCGGCGTCGCGCGCAGGAGCGTGCGCATGCTAGGCCTTTTGCATGGGCATGCTCGTCGACGGCCGCTGGGAATCGACCCCCGTTCATCAGGGCGCCGCAAAGGACGAGGGGGGCAAATTCGTGCGGCGTCCCGCGACGTTCCGCGATCGTATCGAGCCGGGGGCGCGCTTCGCTCCCGAGGCCGGCCGCTATCACCTCTACGTGTCGCTGGCGTGCCCGTGGGCGCACCGGACGCTGGTCGTGCGGAGCCTGAAGAAGCTGGAGGCGGCGGTCGGCATCTCGATCGTCGACTCGTTCATGGACGACGACGGCTGGGCGTTCCGCGAGCGGCGCGGGTCGACCCCCGACCTCGTCAACGGCACCGAGTTTCTACGCGAGATCTACCTCCTCGCCGACCCGCGCTTCACCGGCAAGGTGACGGTGCCGGTGCTCTGGGACACGAGGGAGCGCACGATCGTCAACAACGAGTCGCGTGACATCATCGTCATGCTCGATCAGGCGTTCCACACGCCCGGATCGATCGAGCTCTACCCCGAGGGGCAGCGCGCCGCGATCGATTCCATGATCGACGCGAACTACGAGACGGTGAACAACGGCGTCTACCGCTCGGGCTTCGCGAGGACGCAAGAGGCGTACGACGAAGCGGTCACCGACCTCTTCGCCCGGCTCGACGCGCTCGACGCTCACCTCGGCCGGTCGCGCTACCTGGTCGGCGAGGCGATCACGCTCGCCGACGTCGCGCTCTACACCACGCTGCTCCGGTTCGACGCCGTCTACCACGGCCACTTCAAGTGCAACCTGCGGCGCATCGCCGACTACGAGAACCTCGCGCCGTACTTGCGCGACCTCTATCGAGAGCCGGCGTTCAAGGCATACGCCGACTTCGACCACATCAAAGACCACTACTACCGCAGCCACCCCACGCTGAACCCGACGCGCATCGTGCCCAAGGGCCCGGTGTTGGACCTGGACCGTCCGAGCGGCCGAGGCTGAGAAGCTCCCCCCTCGCGGAGCGAGGGGGGCCGGGGGGTGAAAGAGCGGCACCTCCGTCATCGAGCACAGTGACGGTGCCTTCCTCACCAACCTGCTACGTTGAGCGGATGCTTCGAGCTTTCGTCAGCGCCCCCGCGTCGCTCGTGGTGCTCCTCGTCGGAGCGGGGTGCGGCGGCATCGTGGTGCTCGAAGAAGCCGAGGGGGGCGGCGGCGGCGCGGGGCCGACCAGCGGGCCATCGACGGCCTCGAGCGCGTCGTCGGTGGTCTCCAGCGCCGCCTCCAAGTCGGCGTCGTCGCAGACGGGGATGTCGGACCCGTGCCTTCTGCCCATCGGCGCGGCGTGCGACCCGGGGATGTTCCCGCTCTGCGCTCCCGAGCAAGTCTCGGGCGTCCCTTGCTGCTACGTCAGCAAGACGTGCGGACCGTCGGGCGTGGCGTGGGATCAGGTCGCGTGCACCGACGACTGCGCCCAGGCCTGTGAGCTCGTCACCAACCCGGAGCAGTGCGAGGCGCTGCCGTGGTGCGCGCTCGGCCCGATGGGGTGCGAGCTCGCGCCGCCGCCGCCCTGAGCCTGAAGCGAGCGCTACCGGCCAGGCGTCTGCGAGCGCGTGCTCGCGGATGTGCTCGGCGGAGGCAGAGGCGGTGGCTGAGCTGCGCGCGCCTCACGCTGAGCCAGGGTCTCGATGCGGGTGGCTTGCAGCTGGATCAAGCCGAAGCCCTTCGAAGCGACGACGGGCGGCTTGGGGCTCCAAGGCTTCTTGGTGGCGATGACCAGGATGGCCACCGCCATCATCGAGGCGACAGCGGCCGACACCGAGCCGATGACGGTGAGCTTGCGCACCTGCTCGCGCGGGAGCGGCGGCGGCATGTCGGTCGTCGTGAGCGTGACGGACGTGACTTGCGACGGCACGCCCTCGGCCCGCGCTTCGGGCGGCTCGCTGATGCGCATCGTCTCGAGCATCGAGGCAGGGACACCGCGCGGTGTGAGCACGCTCGGAGCTTGCATGGCACCCGCCAGGACGTGCGGTCCAGAAGAGCTGGGCCCGGAGCTCGGCCCGCCAGGGCTCGACGACGGCGCGAACGGTAACGCGGCGTTCGGCGTCGGGCCGGGAGGCGGGCTCGTCTGCGGCGGGCTCGACTTGTCGCCGCCCTCGGCCTCGCGCTTCCACTTCTCCAAGAACGCAGCCGGCGGTGTGTAGAGGGGGAGCGTCGCGTTCTCGTCGGTGTCGGACGCTCGATCGTGATCGGTGTCAGGGGCGGAGACGTGCGCGCCAGAGAGCGCAGCGGGCGACGACAGGGCCGGGACCGCGTGGGGGGGCGGCGCCTTCATCTCGGTCGTCGCGCTTTGCGGACGCGCACCAGGCGGGACGGGGGGCGTCGGTGGGATCGGCGCCCCCGGCCGCGGGAGCGCGGCGGATGCGGGCCGCGACAGGACGACGCGCCGATCGTCCTCGGTGGTGGTCGGGACGTCCCACGGCATCTCTTGCGTGGGGCTCGGCGTGATCGGCGGGCGCTTGAGGGCGAGCGGCGGCGACGACGGCGGGCCCCCTTGAGCGGCGCGGGCGATCCGCGCGCGTGCGCGCGTCATGAGCGCTTGGCGGCGCGAGAGCGCGACGCGAGCCTCGGCCTTGATCCACGTCGCGACCTCGGCGCGCGAGGCGGGGGGGATCGTCGCGCCGACCGCGTCGGCCATCTCGGCGGCGCTCGCGTAGCGATCGTCCGGCTCGACGGCGAGCGCCTTGAGCACGAGCGCGTCGACGTCGGTGAGGGTCGGGTCCTTCGTGCTCGGCGCGACCGGCCGCTCCGAGATCAGGGCGACGAGGAGCGCGGCTTCGTTGTCGTGGTCGTAGAGGCGCTGGCCCGCGAGGAGCTCCCACAGGACGATGCCGGCCGCGAACACGTCGCTGCGGCGGTCGACCGTCTTGCCGCGAGCTTGTTCGGGCGACATGTACGCGAGCTTGCCCTTCAGCTGGCCCTTTTGTGTCTGCTGCACGCGGCCGCGCGCCTTGGCCACGCCGAAGTCGAGCACGCGGGCGCGCCCGTCGGTGCTGACGACGACGTTGTGCGGTGACACGTCGCGGTGCACGATGAGGAGCGGCTCGCCCGCCTCGTTCTTGGCCTCGTGCGCGGCGTGAAGGCCCCGGAGCATGTCGCAGACGATCGCCGAGACGATCGGCCGCGGCACCCGACCCTTGCGCGCGTGGAGCGGCTTGACGACCTTGGATAGGCTCTCGCCGTCGACGAGCTCGAGGACGAGGAGCAGATCGTCGTCTTCTTTCACGACGTCGAGCGTGACGACCACGTTCTCGTGGCGGATGTGCTTGCAGACCATCGCCTCGTCGAGAAACATCGAGGCAAAGTCGGGGTCGCGCGCGTAGTGCGCGTGCATCTTCTTGATCGCGACGAAGCGGCCGGCCGACGCCTCTTCTGCGTAGCCGAGGTGCACGGTCGCCATGCCACCGGACGCGATCTCGTCCATCACGCGGTAGCGCCCGATGAACGTCGGCTCGCCCCCCGTCACCTCACCGCTCGGCGTCGATACGCCCGCCGTCGGCGCTGCGCTCGCCGTGGCCCGACCAGACCCGTCCGCCGAGGGCTCGCGCGGCGCGGCCCCCTTTGCGTCATCGGGCGAGCTGGCCCCCGAGCCGGTGGTCATTGGCAATTCGCGAGGGTATCACAACGCCTCGGTAGAGGGCCCATCCGCCACCACGGCGAGCGCCCCCAACACCGCCGCGGCCACGGTCTCGGTCCGCAGGGTGAACGCCCCGAGCCGAGCGGTCGCGAACCCGTGATCGCGCGCGAGCGCGACCTCTGTCGGTGAAAACCCGCCCTCGGGCCCGATGGCGAACGTGTAGGCAGCAGCCGGCTCCACGATGTAGGCCCGGAGCGGCGAGCCGCTGTGGGGGTCGAGCAGCACCCGTGCTCCTTGCGGCGCCTCTACCAGGACCTCGGCGAGCGGCCGGGCCGGCGCGATGGTCGGCACGTCGCCGCGGCCGCACTGCCGGGCGGCCTCGACCGCGACGCGCCGCCACCGTTCGAGCGCTCCGGCCCCGGCGCGGTGGGCCACGGAGCGCTCGGC
>CALKVR010000648.1 GCA_938004815.1 uncultured Polyangiaceae bacterium
CCGTCGACTACGTATCAACCCAAACCGACCGTCTCGTTCACGCCGAACCAGTACATAGGCGCGTCCGGAGATCGGCATTCCATGTGCGTATGCGGGTTTGACACCGAGGACGGCGCCGACCGCGCGCTCCAGGAAGCCGGGCGAATCGACGCGCCCGATTCCTACCGCCCACCAGAACGCCGCAGGGTTTGCGGCAACAAGTTTCTCTCCTTCGGACGGCCAGGTGAAGCTCGTCCCTTGCGTCGCATCCGAGGTGGCGACAAGCGAACGCAGCGCGATGAGCGCCTCGTCCGTGGCACCGTTCTCGTAGATGACGTCAGACAGATCGTCCGAGCCGGCACCCGTCGAGGTCTGCGCCGCACCGGTCCCGCCGTCGTCGGAGCAGCCGGCTGCCAGCGCGGTCAATGTCGCCGAACCGCCGCCGAGCAGGACACTCCGTCTCGACAGAATGGGGATCTTCACGGCCATGGGTCGCTCCATCGTGGGTCGGTCAGCAGTTCGTCGTCCGTAAGGCTTTCGAGAAAGGCGAGCACGTCCGTGCGCTCTTGCGCGGTGAGAGTGAAGCCTGCGATGAGCTCGCTCTTGAAGGGATTTGCGCTCCCCACACCCGCGTTGGGCCCCGACGAGATCGTGCGGCCCGCTGCGGCGTAGTGATCGAGGACCTCGGATAGCGTCTCGACCGAACCATCGTGCATGTAGGGCGCGGTGACGGCGATGTTTCGCAGCGATGGCGCGCGGAACCGACCCATGTCGGCCGGAACGCCCGTGAATTCGTAGATGCCGGTGTTCTCGGCCGGGTAGTCTCCCGTCCCACCGAGGTTGTACAGGCCCGTATTGTGGAACATTACCTCCACGAACGTGGTGTGGTCCGTCGAGACCGAGTCCGAGAAATTGAAGCCGCCGTGGCAGTGGAAGCACTCGAGACGCTCACCAAAGAAGAGGTCCTTCCCTCGAAGCGCCGACGCCGAGAGCGCAGTCGGATCCCCTCCGTAGTTGTACGCGTCATAGGGGCTCCGGTACGAAATGACCGAGCGCTCGAAGGACGCGATGGCGCGCACCGCGCTGGCGATCGAGTAGGGGTCCGCCGCTTCCGGGAACGCCGCGGGAAAACGCGCGACGTACGCTTCGTGCGTCCGAAAGCGGCTCAGCAGCTCCGGTTCCTTACCGGCCAAGCCCAGCTCGACGGGCGTCTCGCCGAACATCGGCACCAACGCCTGTTCCTCCAACGAGGAGAGAACCGGGTTCGCCCAGGTGAAGGCGTTGAGGTAGCCGACGCCGACGATCGCCATGGACCCGCGTGGATGAACCTCGCCGGTCGAGCCGACACCGTTGCTGAGCCCGTCGGTGAACGCAAGCTCTTGACGGTGGCAAGATCCGCAGGATTGCGTGCCGTTGCCGGAAAGACCCTTGTCGAAGAAGAGGAACCGGCCGAGGTCCACCTTTTCGTTGGTGATCGGATTGTCCTCCGGGACACGTGGCTTAGGGTACCCAGGCGGTAGCCCCCAGTCGAACGCCGACGCACCGCCGCCGGACGAGCCGCTGGTCGCCGACCCGCCGCCTGTACCGTAACCCCTCCAGGGATGTCGCCCGTCGCGGCCGTGATCTGAGTTGACGGCG
>CALKVR010000649.1 GCA_938004815.1 uncultured Polyangiaceae bacterium
GTGCGAGCGGGCGCGAGCCCGAGGCGCTGCTCGCGATCGCGGGGCAGCCCGGAGAGCTGCCGATCTTTCACCTCGGGCCGAGACGAGAGCCGATCTTCGCGCTCGGCGCGCCGCCCGCAGTGCAGCTCGAGCCCGAGAGCGTCGCCCGCGTCGAGCCCCCCGGTCCACGCGCCGGCTCACGGCTCCACCTGACCTTCGAGCGGCCGGGCAAGCTCGTGATCACGGGCGGGGGCGGGCCAGCGCTCACCATCGACGTCGTCGCCCAAGACGACATATCGGCCCTCTTCGCGGAGCGACCCCGCGGTGGCAACAGCGATCGCTCGATCGCGGCGTACCTGGTGCGCGCGGTCGGCGCGGGTCCGAAAGCGCTCCTCGTCACGGGCGGCTTCGCGGTCGAGATCCTCACGCCCGACCGCTGTGCGATCGCGGACGGCCCGCTCGCGCTCGAGACGAAGCGCCTCTACGGCCTGGGCGCGTTCGCGGTGAAGAGCATCACCGAGGGCACCTGCGAGGGCGAGGTGCGCCTCGGCCCTCACCACGATCGCTTCGCCGTCGACCTGGCATCTCCCCCCTCGCTTGGCGAGGGGGGACGGGGGGGTGAAAGAGCGGCACCTCCCTCATCGAGCACGTCGACGGTGCCGGTTCCAACACGAGGCTAGGGCGAGAGCCAGTCGAGCGCCGCGCGCGCCATCGACGCCGCGCGCTCGCGCACCGACCGGGGGCGCTCGCAGAGCACCTCGAAGACGCGCGCCGCGCTCGCGCGCTCGAGCAGATAGTCGTCGCTCGTCGCGAGCCCGTCGACGAGGCCGAGCTCGATCGCGCGCCGCCCGTACCAGTGCTCGCCGGTGGCGACCGCCTCGACATCGAGCGCGGGGCGCATCTCGCCGACGAACCGCTTGAAGAGCTCGTGCGTGTCCTCGAGCTGCTCTTTGAACTTGGTCCGGCCCTCGTCGGTGATGCGCCCGAGCAGGGTGACGGTGCGCTTGTAGCGCCCCGCCGTCATGTCTTCGTAGTCGACGCCGTGCTTCTCGAGCAGGCGGTGGAGGTTGGGGACGGGCGCGACGACGCCGATCGATCCGATGACGGCGAAGGGCGCCGCGAGCACCCGCTGGCCGACGCACGCCATCATGTAGCCGCCGCTCGCCGCGACCTTGTCGACGCAGATCGTGAGCGGGATGCCCTTGGCGCGCAGGCGCGCGAGCTGCGACGCGGCGAGCCCGTAGCCGTGCACGGCGCCGCCCGAGCTCTCGAGGCGCACGACCACCTCGTCGCCCTGCTCGGCGACGCCGAGGACGACCGTCACCTCTTCACGCAGACTCTCGGTCTGGGTGGCGAGGACATCGCCCTTGAAATCGAGCACGAACACGCGCGCCTTCGGCAGCTCCTCGGGACGCGGCGGCTTGAGCTCCTTGCTCCTGCGCGCGAGCTTCTTGCCCGTGGCGGCGAGGCCTGCGCGAATCGCGGCCGTGTTGCGCCGCCAGCGCTCGCTCACCTCGCGGAGCCTGACCAGCGGCTCGGCCGACCGGCGGGCGCGGGCGCGCGAGAACACGAAGCCGACACAGATGATGAACGTGATGGTGACGACGATCGCCTTGAGGACGAAACCGGCGAGGTCCCAGAGCGGCTCGGGCATCCCGTGCGCGTAGCCCCGGCGCCCCACGATGGGAAGCGCCGACCTCCGTTGGGGCTAGCTGGCGCCTTGCGTCTTTTTCACGGCGAGCGCGGCGGTGTCGACCTGGGTGAGGATGCTCCGGGCATGCACCAACAGGGTCTGGCCGGCAGGGAGCAGCCGGACCCCGGTGGGGATGCGCTCGAAGAGCGGCGTGCCGAGCTCGTCTTCGAGCGCGCGGATCTGCCGGCTGAGCGGGGGCTGCGACACGTGCAGCCGCTTCGCAGCGCGGGTGACGTTGCCCTCTTCGGCCACGGTGACGAAGTACTTCAGCTGGGAGAGGCTCATCGGCGCGTCCGAGGATCGTAGCCCACTACGGCACGGCGGGGCAGATCCAGAAGCGCGCCCCGTCGATGCCGCTCAGGTGCGCGGCGCGGCCTCGGGCTCGGAGGTGAAGACGACGGGCCCGAGCTTGGCTTCGTCTTCACCCGCCAGCTCGCGCTCGGCCTCGACCGCGCGCGCCTCGAGCTCGAGGTCGGGGAACCGATAGCGAACGCCTTCGGCGGCGCGATCGAGATCGACATCACCGCCGAGGGCGACGACCTGCTTGGTGAGCTCTTTGGGATCGGGCTCGGTGCCGGTGGCGACGCGGTAGCGCTCGACGAGATCGCGCTCGCTGACGCCGCCCTGGCCCACGTTCTCGAGCACCGCGCGCAAGACCGCGCGGCGACCGTTCTCGCGAGCGGCGCGCTTCTCGCGGAGCGGCTTCATGACGAGGCGCGCGAGCGGCAACGCAAAGAGCGCGAGCGAGAAGAGGAACGGCACGACGCCGAGGGCGATGGGCAGCCCGGGCGGCGGCAGATCGATCGCGGGCACGCCCTGGATCATCGCGATGATCCGCTCGACGGTGAGACCGCCCGCGATCACCCAACCCGACGCGATCAGGTTGAACAGGTTGAGCCCGCCGATCAGCATGTCCTGACCGGGCTCGTTGCCGGTCACCGGAGTCGGCTGCTCCCAGCGCTGCCAGATCGGATCCGCGCGGAACGACTTGCCGAACGGCTGCGCGTCGGCCGTCTTGCGCAGCTCGGGGAACTTGTAGGCGATGCCGCCCTCCTCCGACACCTCGACCGAGCCGCCGAAGTCGAGCAGCAGCTTGGACATCATCGGATCGATCGCCTCGCGGCTGGCGCCGGTGACGCGCATCACGTCGGCGAGACCGATGCGGCCCTGGCCGGCGCGGATCTCGGCGATGACGGCGCGCCTGTGGGCGTCGGGGTCGGGCCGCTCGGGCCGCGGTCCGAAGAAGAAGCGATCCACCCGCTCGTAGAAGGGGGGGCCATCGGCGGCGGCCGCCCGGCGCTGCCGCCGACGATCCATCACGTCACCGACGTCGACGTAGAAGGGCGACCACGGGTGCAGCGTCCAGAAC
>CALKVR010000650.1 GCA_938004815.1 uncultured Polyangiaceae bacterium
CGGCTGCCGCCCCCGGCCCAGCCCTCCAGAATGGCGAGGACCAGCCCGTCGATCGCCCGGCGTCACTGCTCGACGAGCCGGTACAGCTCGGGGAACTCGCGGTTCACCTCTCTCGCGAAGAGCGTCGGGTCGGCGGGGACCTCGAAGCGCCGCGCGGGCGCGAGGGCCTGGAGCATGGGGATCGCAGGTCGCGTGCGGCGTTTCCAGGTCTGCGATTGGGCGAGCTCGGTGACGACACGCCACCAGGCGGGCGACGCGCCGGCCAAGAACGTCGATGTGCGCCGGCGAAACGGGAGCCCGGCGGCCTGGTAAGAGGCCGGCAGGGTGCCGTTGCCCAAGACGAGCACCGTGAAGTCGCGTCGCGCCAGGAGGGCACCTGCGGTCAGGGCGCCGATCGATCGGCCGAGGACGATGACCTCGTAGTGCTTGCGCATCTAGCCTCGCACCACGACGCGCCGCCGGCCGCCGCTCGCGGGGGGACCCTCGATCGTGACGCGGTCCTCGGAGAGCAGGCGGAGCGCGGTGACCAAAGTCTCGTGCTCTTTGACGAGGATGCGAGCCGCGAGCGTGGCGCGATCATCGCCCGGCTCCACCGCGACCGCGGTCTGCAGGATGATGGGGCCAGTGTCGACGCCAGGGTCGACGAAGTGCACGGTGCAGCCCGAGACGCGCACCCCGTACGCGATCGCTTGCGCCTGGGCATCGACCCCGGGAAACGCGGGGAGGAGCGCAGGGTGAACGTTGATCACCCGGTCCGCGAAAGCGTCGAGCAGCACCGGCGTGACGACGCGCATGAAGCCGGCCAGGACGACGTGCGACACGCCCGCTTCGGTCAGCGCATCGACCATCGCCGCGTCGAAGGCCTCGCGCGTCGGAAACGCGCGATGCGACAGCACGCGGGTGGGGACGCCGGCCGCCCGCGCGCGCTCGAGGCCGCCCGCGTCCTCGCGGTTGGACAGGACTAGGCGGACGCGCGCGTCGAGCCGCCGCTCGGCGACCGCGCTCAGGATGGCACCCAGGTTCGTCCCGGTGCCGGAGATGAGGACGCCGAGGTCGAGCGTCATTGCCGGCCTCACCCTACCATCGCGGCCGCTTGGCACGGGGCTCGCGGAGTGCTACGCCTTGGTTTGTTCGTGGTTTGTGGGTCTGCCGACAGCGCGCCGTGAACCCCGCCAGGCCCGGAAGGGAGCAACGGTGGCGGAAAGCGAGTGTGGCGGGCCCTTTCTCTTTTGTGGGCACTAGGCTCGGTGGGCAGTAGGCAATGAACGACGAAGACGACACGCCGGCCCCGACGACCGCCAAGGTCCTCAAGGCCATCCTGTTCGTCGCGTCGGCGGGCCTGTTCGCCGCGCTCGTGCGCCTCTCTTTGCACGAGCCGCTCGTCGGCGTGCTCGTGGTGGTCGTGGTCGCGATCCTCGTCGGGTGGCGGTGGTGGGCCGGCGCGCGGATCGTCCGCATGCTCCGTCGGGGTGAGGTCCACGAGATCATCGCCCACTGGTCGGACGGCCTCGAGCGCACGCCGCACGCGGCGACGATCGCTCCCCTGGTGACCGCGACCGCCTTCGCCGCCTTCGGCCGCGTCGAGGACGCTCGCCGGGCGCTCGCATCGGCGGCCCGCGGCCCGGCGTGGGAGGCGGCGATCGAGCACCGCATCTTCCTCGACACCCTGCTCTCCACGTTCGAGGGCGACGCCGACCACGCGCGCACACAGGTGGCGCGGCTCGTCACGTTGCCGATGCCCGATCGCAAAGATCTCGCGGCTCGCGTCGGTGCTCTGCGCGAGGCGGTCGCGGCCCTGGTTCGAGCGTTCTCGCACCGCTCGGTGCCCGGCGATCTCGCGCGGCTCGAGCAGGCGAGCGAAAATAGCCCGCTGGTTCACTGGGCGATGCGGTACGCGGCGGCGATCGTGGCGATCGACAACGGCGACCCCGACAAGGCGCGCGCGCTGATCGCGAACGCGCCGGCGTGGCCTCGAGAGTCGGCCTTCCGGTCGTTTCACGACGAGATCAAAGAGGCGTGCTGAGAGCGCGGCTCGGGGTGGTGCTCGCGCTCTTCGGGTGCGGCGAGGGTGAGACCGGCGAGGTCACGTGCGACCCGCCGTCGGCGGGCGACCCCCAGATGCTGGTCGAGCGCACGGCCGAGGTGGGGGTCACGTTCAGCCACCACCCGACCACGCCGCTCTGCCACATCACCGACACCATCGGGGGCCCCGGCGTTTGCATCTTCGATTTCGACGGCGACGCCGACATGGACGTGTTTCTCCCTGATCGCGCCCCCTACGCGAGCGCCCTCTACCGCAACGACGGCGCCGTGTTCACCGACGTCGCGGCGGCGGTCGGCGTCGCTACGCCGGGTGACGCCATCGGCTGCTTGGCCTTCGACTACGACGGCGACGGCGACCAGGACCTCTACGCCACGAACACCGGCAACGACACGCTGTTCCGCAACGATGCCGGCGTGTTCACCGACGTGACGGCCTCGGCCGGCATCACCGAGACAGGCTTTTCGACCGCGGCGACCGCGGGCGACATCGACGCCGACGGTGACCTCGATCTCTTCGTGGCCCGCGTCGTCGATCTCTCGACCTGCCCGGACGAGTGCTACCTGTTTCCGCTCGCGTGCGAGCGCCTCGAGAATCAGCTCTTCGTCAACCAGGGCGGCACGTTCGTCGAAGAGGCGGCGGCGCGCGGTCTCGTCGAGGCCGACCCCACGCTCGTCGCCCTGTTCTACGACGAGGACGGTGACGGCGACGTCGATCTCTACGCCGGCAACGACATGGGCGTTGCGTTCCCGGACCGGCTCTACGTCAACGATGGTCGGGGGTACTTCCAGGATCAGGGGTCGGCGCGCGGTTACTCGGCGGCCGGCACCGACACGATGGGCGTCGACGTCGGCGACTACAACCGCGACGGGCGCACCGACATGGTCACGACCGACTTCAAAGATCGGCCGACGAGGCTCTACGACTGCTACAGCGCCGAGACGCCGTGCAGCTTCACCACCCTGCCGCAAGAGAGCACCGAGGACGTGCACTGGGGGGGCGGGTTCGTCGACTTCGACCACGACGGTGATCTCGACGTGTTCCAGGCGGCCGGCGACGTCTTCGACCCCGACTTCATCGGCAGCCCGAACCAGCTGTACAGGAACCGTGGTGACGGCAACTTCGACCTCTTCCCCGCTGCGGCAGGCAGCGGCCTCGACCGCCGCGCCGTCTACCGCGGCGTCGCGTTCGGTGATCTCGATGGCGATCTGGATGTCGACGTCGTCGTCGGTGCCAACGGCGGTACGCCAGCCTTCCTCTACAACGTCGGCGCTGCCGGCCACGCGGTGGTGGTCGATCTCGGCCCCGACGGCGCCGGCGCCAGGGTCACGGTGCGTTCAGGTGGCCGGGCCGTGACCGAGCACGCCGTCATCGGCGGCAGCTACGCGGGCTCGAACGATCCACGCCTCCATTTCGGCATCGGATCTGCGTGCGAGGCCGACGTCGAGGTGCGGTACGTCGGCGGCGGCACGAGCGCAGGCAAGGCGCGAGCGGGCCAGGTTTTTCGCCCGCTACCCCGGTAGAGGTCGCTCGTCTTCGCCGAGCCGAGCTCTCGCAAATCGCGGTGGTGTGGCGCGCGACCCACATGACGAAACGCGAGCACCTTCCCCTCGACTGGGTGGCGAAAAGTCCGTACGAAGTCGTGTGGTGACGACAGGCCAAGCGGCGGCGACGGGCAAGCGGCGGGCAGCGTTGGTCTTCAACCCCCGGTCGGGGCCAGACGGCGGCGCCGACGCGGCCCAGACCGTCGAGCGGCTCTCGTCGTTCTTGGACGTCACGCTGTACGAGACGACCCCCGAGCGCGGCGGTGATGCCTGCGCGCGCGCGGCGCTCGCCGAGGGGGTCGACATGGTGATCGCCGCCGGCGGCGACGGCACCGTCTCGCAGGTAGCGAGCGTCTTGGTCGGGTCCGACGTCGTCCTGGGGGTGATCGCGCGGGGGACGTCCAACAGCTTCGCCGGCGCGCTCGGCATCCCGGCCACGTTCGACGAAGCGTGCGATCTTTTGCGCGACGGAACGCCTCGTCGCCTGGACAGCGCGGTGTGCTCGGGCCGCACCATGGTGCTCCACGCCACCGTCGGTGCTCACGCCGACGTCATCGCGACGACCGCGCGTGAGGCGAAGAACCGGTGGGGGGCCCTCGCCTACGTGGCAAAGGCGCTCGAGAAAGTGGCGGCGCTCGAGCCGTTCGAGGTCGAGCTCGAAACCGACGCGCACGTGATCCGTTGTCGCGCGGTGGTCGTCACGGTCGCCAACGTGGCGCCCACGCGCACGCTGGTGGCGCAAGGCCCCGCGCACGTGGAGGGCGACGACGCCCTCCTCGACGTCACGATCGTGGCCGCGTCGAACCTGCTGGAAGCGGTGGCGGCCGGCGCGCACCTGCTTCGGACGGCGCTGACGGCCGAGCCCGCCGAGCGTGACGACATCGGGTACCTGGCCTGCCAGCGGGTGAAGATCACGACGAGCACGCCGCAGCCGCTCTTGATCGACGGTGAGGCCTCGGGGACGACCCCGACGTTGGTCGAGATCGTCCCCCACTCGCTCGTGGTCATCGCCCCCGAGCCCACGGAACACAGACGAGGCCCGCAGACGAAGCTGGCGGGCCTCCCCGATCTAGCGATCGAGCCACGTTAGGGGTCGTGTGATCACGTGCTCCGCTTGATGTCCTCCCACGCGCTCTTGAGGCTCTCGCGAAGCTCCTTCATCGACTTGTCGACGTCGTTGCGCAGCTCTTCCCATTCGGTCTCGCCGACGCGCTCGACCTTGTCGATCTCCTTTTCCAGTCGGTCACGCCGCACCTTCAGCTCGGCGACCGTCTTGTCGAGGGCGCGCTTGGCGTCGCCCTTGGCCTCCTTGGCCTCCTTCTCGAGCCTATCGATCTCGTCCTCGAGATCGACGAGCTCCTTGCGCCTGCTGTCACGGTACTCGTTTCGATCGGTGTAGCCCCACTCGCGCTCGGCCACGTCGGTCTTGGCGGCGTCGCGCTTGGCGTCGGCGAGCTGGCGCTCGGCCTCGGCGACGTCGGCCGAAGCCTTGGCGCGCGCCTCCTCGACGTCCTTTGCTGCTTGGCGCTTCGTCTCCTCGAGCTCCTTTCGGGCCTCGGCGAGATCGTCGCGGTCATCGCGCCGCTCGTCGCAGCCACCGACGAGCGCGGCCCCGGCCATGGCGCACGAGAGAGCGAAGAACGAGGCATTTCGGGTCGAACGCAGCATGTGGTTTGTCTCCTGTGAGTGTTCGTGAGTCGGCGCTCAGAACGAGCGGCTGGGGGCCGGGCCGATGACGATCTCGACGCGGCGGTTGTTGGCACGGCCCTCGGGGGGGTTGTTGTCCGCGGTGGGCGTCCCCTCACCCTTGCCGACGGCGCTGATTCGCTTCGGGTCGACGCCCTTCGAGACGAGATAGGTTCGGACGGCCTCGGCGCGGTCCTTGGACAGCTTCATGTTCGACTCGTCGGTGCCCACCGAGTCGGTGTGGCCTTCGATGACGAACATCTGGTCGTCCTCGGCCGACTTGAGCGCCTCGGCGACCTGATCGAGCCGCTCCTTGGCGGTCGGCAGGAGCTCGGCCTTGCCGGTGACGAAGAGTACCGAGCCGTTGAGGGTGACCACGAGCCCCCGTTGCTCCTCTTTCACGAGGGCCAGCTCTTTCAGGCTCTCGAGCGCGGTGCGGAGACGAGCTTCGAGCTTGGCCCGCTCGGCCTTCTCCGCTTCGAGCTCGCGGGTTCGCTGTTCGGTGATGTCACGCTGGTGCTCCAGGCCGCGCTCGGCCGACGTTCGGAGCTTGTCCTGCGTGAGGGCGTAGTCGCGCTCGGCGCTCTGCTCGTGCGCGCGCGCGGCCCCCAGGCTGCCGTAGGTCGACGCGATCTGCGCTCGGCGGAGGGCGACGTAGGCGTGGTGCTTTTCTTCGTACGAGCCGGGGTCGTCCTCGTGGACGGCCTCCGCCTCGTCGAGAGCGCGCTTGGCCGCGAGCAGGCGGCTAGGCTCGTACTTCGCGGCGGTGCCGGCGGCGGCGTCCGCGTATGCCTCGCGGGCGCTCACGAGCTCCGGGGTGGGCCCGGTGGCGGCGCAACCGGCGCCGATGACGGATACCGCGAGGAACGCGGCGAAACGACCGATGGTGAGGTGACGGGAAATCATTTCTCGGCTCCGCTTGGAAAATCAGTTCTGGGTGGGCGGGGGCGGTACGGAGGCACCGGTGCCTGCCGCAGACTGGAGTTGCTGAACGCGCTGGCGTGCCTCGTTGGCGGCGTCGATCGCGTGCTTCTCTTTGGCGAGCGCGAGCGCGAGCTCGGCGTCGTTCTTGGCGCGGGCGAGAGCCTCGCGAGCGAGATCCTCTTCGTCTTCTTTCAGGTACTGCTCGGCGAGCGCGAGCTGATCCTGGGCGAGCTTGAGGTGCAGCTCGCCGCGCGGGATCGCGCGGGCGCCAACCTCGTCGGCGGCGCGCATGGCCGCCCTCGTGTCTGCGACGTCTTTGGTGGGGACGGATGCCCCGGCACATCCCGTCGCGGCAGCGACGAGGAAGAGAACCGAGTATGACCTCATGGCGCGAGTTCCTTTTCGAGTGGGGTGTCTAGAGAGAGTCACAGGCACGAGTGATGCCGAAGCTCGCTCGACTCGTGTGGTGGCCTTGCGATGCGTGGCAGAACCGTCATGCCCACGCTTTGCGGCGCGCGCGGTGGACCAGCGCGAGGACGACGACGGCGCCGAGGATGCTCCCCAAGAATCCAGCCGCGTGCGGCCTCAAGAGGTCGCCGCCTGCGACGAGCGTCCCGAGAGCACCGCCCAGGAACGAGCCCAAGAGACCGAGCCCCGCGGTGCGCACGTAGCCGACGCCCTGTCGGCCCGGATAGAGCGCGCGAGCGATCAGCCCGACGACGAAGCCGAACAAGAGCCAAAAGACGATCGAGACGAGAGCATCCATGGCAGCTCACGCATGGCAGCGGTCGTGCCAGGAGCGCGAGGCCGGAGTTTCCTGCCACGCGACCGCGACGCGCCCCGCCGCGAGGCTCGCCCCGACGTGCGAATGCGCTCGGGTGCGCGAGCCGTCACGGTGCAGGCGAGGCGAGGGGGGGATCCCGCAGCAGAAGTCGAGCGGCATGACTCTTGTTCGGGGCGGGACCGGACATGGACGAACAAACAGAGCCCGAGCGACGCTGGGAAGCCGTCGGTAGCCGTGCGCGCGCGGACCGGGTGCTTCTGCGCGCCCGCCTCGCCGATCTCGCGCGAGAGGGTCGAATGGAGCGAGCGGAGCTCCCCTCGGGCGAGCCCCTCGCGCGGCTGGTCGACAAGATCGCCCGCAGCGCGGGCGGCCCCGCGCAGGCGCTCGCCGATGTCGTCGAGCTGCTCGAGCGCGAGAGCGAGCTAAGGGAGGGCGTGCGCGCCTACGTGACGCGCCTGTTCCGTTTCGGTCGCCTCTCGGCCGCCATCGCCGAGACGGGGCTCCTGCCCGGCCACGGCCTCTTCGCCGAGCTGCGAGAGCGGATGGTCTCGAAGTTCTTGCCGTCGCTCCTTCCGCCGTCGGATCTGCGCGAGCTCTTCACCCAGACGCTCGGTGACGGGGCGTGCCGGCAGCTGCTCGAGCACGCCGACGGCGAGGTCCTCACGAAGCTGCTCGAGCTCCTCGAGCCGACCGATGACCTCGTACGCGCGCGCCTCGTGCTCGAAGCATCGCGAGCGCTCGACCTCTTGTCTCATCGGCTGGCGGCCGGCGGCGAGGACCCGACGTTCGCTTCGCTCGATCCGTCGACGGTGCTCCACGAGTCGCCGTTCCTCGCGCAGGCCCAAGAGATCGGTGCGGTCACGGCGGCGCTGCGCGAACGAGCCCAAGGGGTGGACGTCTCGCACGAGCGCATCGACGCGGCGATGGCGCACGCCTCGGTCCTCCTCAAACAGTGCGCCGAGGAGCTGGCGCGTTTCCGGCGCGGCAGCCCGCGCACCGGCGCGACGATTCGTGCGACGTACGAGCTGGATCGGCTCGAAGGCATCATCGATCGCATGAGCGCGCTCCTCCTGGCCCTCGGCCCCGCGGCGTGGGGCGCGCGCGCATCGCTGTTCCGCGATCTCCTCGCGGGCGGGCTCGAGCCGTCGCGGGTGACGCCTCTCCTCTTGCGAGCGACCCGCCTCGTGGCCCGCGAGATCGTCTCTCACGCAGGCCGGACCGGCGACCACTACATCACGCGCACGCGCGCAGAGTGGGGCCGGATGTGGCTCGCGGCCGCCGGCGGCGGGCTCATCGTCGCGTTCCTCGCCGTGTTCAAGGGCTGGATCAGCGCGCTCCACTTGCCGCCGCTGCTCGAAGCGATCGGGTTCTCGCTCAACTACTCGCTGGGCTTCATCGTCGTGCTCTACCTGGGGCTCACGATCGCCACGAAGCAGCCGGCCTTCACGGCGGCCGCGCTGTCTCAGGTGGGCGA
>CALKVR010000651.1 GCA_938004815.1 uncultured Polyangiaceae bacterium
GATGAAAGTCGATGTCGAGGATCACGCCCCGGCCCCGGAGGCGCGCCGCCGCCAGCGCTGCGTTGTTGAAATAGCAGTAGCCGCCGAACAGATCGCGCTGCGCGTGGTGGCCCGGCGGCCGACACAGCGCGTACGCGTGCGAGAGCCCCGACCGGACGGCGTGGGCGGCCGCCACGGCGCACGCGGCGCTGCGACTCGCCGCCGCGTACGTCTCGGAAGTGAGAGGCGTCCCTGAGTCGAAGCAGAAGTAGCCGGCCTGGTGGATGTCCCTGGTGTCGGGCTCGGTCTGGTGGCGCTTGGGGAACACCGACGGGCAGAACGTCTCGCCCGGCGCGATGCGCTTCGCCGCCGTTCGGTAGATTTGTGTCAGGCGCTCGTCGTGGACGCGTCGCAGCTCTGCTCGGGGAGAGGCGATCGGCGGGGGCGAAATACGAAACACGTCCGGCTCGAGCTCGAGCGCGTCGGCGATGCGCTGCGCTCGGCGAGCCGTCTCCGGGTGAGTGATGCGGCGGCCGAACGTCCACTCGTACCTCGGTGCGTGGGCGAGCTGCGCGCGGTCGAAGTAAACGAGTGTCGCCGTACCCAATTTCATTCTTCGACGATCTCCGAGACCGCGCCGCTCGCCGCGATCGCCCCCGCTTCGAGGCGGATACCACGGTCGCAGCAGTCGCGCACGAACGCGATGTCATGGCTCACCACGATGATCTGCGTTCGGCCGGCGAGGGCCGCGAGGAGGGCGGCCAGGTCGCGCGACGTCTTTGGGTCGAGGGCTGCGCTCGGCTCGTCGAAGAGGACGACGCGTGGCTCGAGCGCGAGTGTGCGCGCGATCGCCACGCGCTGGCGCTGCCCGCCCGAAAGCTCGTGCGGCCGCCGATCGCCGAGCCCCTCGAGGCCCAGGTCCGCCAGCAGCTTCGGCGCCGAGGTCTCCACGCCCGCGCGCGCGGCCAGCCGTGGCGCGAGCGAGACGTTCTCGAGCGCGGTCAGGTGAGGAAAGAGCTGGTGATCCTGAAAGACGATGCCGATCCGTCGGGCCCGCTCGCGCGGTGACAGGTCGGCGAGGGCGGTGGCGTCGACGCGGACGGTGCCGGCGTCGATGGGCCAGAGGCCGGCGAGCGTCATGAGGAGGGTGGTCTTGCCCGAGCCGCTCCGCCCGACGATGGCGAACGGTGAGCCGCGCGCGATGTCGACGTCGAGGCGATCGAGCACGACGCGACCGCCGCGGCGCACGGTCAGGCCATCGGCTCGAATCACCGAGGTCGCCGGCTCAGCCATGGAGCAGCCCCGCCCGCCGCCAGCGCTGCTCGAGGCGCCGCCCGAGCCAGAGGAGCGGCCACGTCATGATGAAGTAGAGACACGCGGCGATCGCGTAGAGCTCGAGCGGTCGATACGTCGCGGCCACGAGCTGCTGCGTCTGGAGCGTGAGCTCCATCACGCCGATCGCCGAGACCACCGCCGAGTCCTTGATCATCGCGACCACCGTGTTGAGGGCCGGCGCAGCGCAGATCGGCAGCATCTGGGGCGCGACCACCCACCTCAACGTCTCGTAGGGGCCCAAGCCCAGCGAGCGAGCGGCCAGGCGCTGCCCATCGGGCACGGCACGGTACGCCGCCTTGATCGTCTCGGCCAGGTACGCCGAGCTGTGGAGGGCGATCGCCAGCGCGCCGCACGTCCACGCGTCGATGCTCACACCCAGCGCTGGGGGCCCGAAGTACAGCGCGAAGAGCTGAACCAGGAACGGCGTCGCGCGGATGAAGTCGACCCAAGCGGCGACGGGGCGCGCGATCCACGCGCGCGCGACCAGCCCCGCCGCGAGGAGGAACGACGCCAGACAGCCCAGACCCAGGCCCACGACGCAGAGCACGACGCTCTTGGCCGCCGCGCCCATCAAGCTCGGGGCTACCCGCGACACGAGGCTCCTCTCCTCTTTCGGGGCCGCCGCGCCGACGCCGATGTGCTTCTGGAGCAGCTCCTCTTGCTTGCCCGATCGCCGCAGCGACTCGATGCCGCGGTTCAGGTCGGCCAGGAGCTCGTCGCGGCCCGGGCGGATGGGGATGCCGATCCGCTCCTCGACGAGCCGCTCGCCGTAGCGTTCGACGACGCCGCCGCGCTCCCGCAAGAGATAGGCGCCCACGAGGTCGTCGGTGATCATCCCATCGAGCCGACCCGTCACCAGATCCTGCACGATGTCGGTGTCGCCCTTGAGCGTTCGCACCTCTGCGCCGGGGAACGACCGCGCGGCCACGCCCTCGTACGTGGTGCCCAGCGTCACGCCGATCACGAAGCCCTGCCGGTGCGGATCGCCGGCGCCCGGGCGGCGGAACAGCCGCGCGCCCGACTCGTAGTACGGCACCGTGAAGCGAACGGCCTTCTCGCGCTCCTCGGTTATCGCCATGCTCGCGATGACCGCGTCGATCCGCCCCGCGAGGAGCGCGCCGAGCAGGCCGTCCCACGCGAACGTGCGGAGCTCGCATTCGCGTCGGACCTCGGCGCAGAGAGCGTTCGCGAAGTCGACGTCGAAGCCGACCAGCGCGCCGCTCTCGTCGAAATAGTTGAACGGGGGATACTTGCCCGTCATGCCGATGACGAGTTTGTCATCGTCAGCGTAGGCCGGCCCGGTCGGAGCCAGCATCGCGACCACGAGGACGAAGCTGCCGACGACCGCCGCGAGGAGCCGGCGCATCGCGCCGCGAATCACCCGGTGGCCTTTGGCGACGCGGGGCCCAGGCGGCGGACCCAGATGTTCATGTCTTCGTAGGCGCCGTAAATGTCGCAGTTGTTGATGAGCCGGCCCATGAACTCGTAGCCCATCCCGTGAAACACCGCGTTCATCCCGAACGAGCGGGCGCGCGCCATCGTGTACGCGCAGACATAGGACCGGCGCTCGAGCTCCGCCTCCAAGAACCGGAGCAGGTGCGTCATGAGGCCATGCCCCCGGTGGGCGGGGATGGTCGCGCAGTCGGTCAGCTCGGCGGCGAGGTCCGAGGGGTGCAGCTCGACGCTGGCGGCGGCGACGATCTCGCCGTCTTTGCGGCAGACGGCGAAGACGGTGTCTTCGCCGAACACCGTCTCGAGGTAGCTCGTGTGAATCAGCGGTGAGGGATAGCTCTCGAAGATCGCCGAGTAGAGGCTGACGAGCTCGGCGATGTCGCCTCGCTTGGCGAAACCGATGCTGTAGCCGTCGGGCAGCGCGCGCTCGGGCGGGGGCTTGTGGCTGGCCATGATCTGCTCGATGAGCAGGATCTCCTCCATCAGCGCGGTCGACGTCAGGCGGTCTTGCGAGCGAAACTTGCTGACGACGAACGCGTCCTCGCCGCGGTGGTAGTGGCGAACGACCGCCTCGAGCACGTAGCCGAAACGCAGGAACTCTTGCCAGTCGTCGTGGGTCGCCATGACGACGATCTTGTCCATACCGTTCGCCTCTGCCGTGGCGCGGACCCGCAGGATGAGCGCCTCGAAGTCGGTGGCCCGGTACTCGAGGATCTTGATGCGCTGGTTGTACTGGTCGAGGAACAATACCGCCTCGAAGCCGTCGCCCCGAATCGTGTGCTCCAGCCCGTAGACGACGCCGACCGCTTTCACCGTCTGCCCCTCGTCGAGGACGAGCTCGACCACCCCGAGGGGGGCGCGAGGCCGCGAGGGGGTGGGCCGCACGTCGGGCACGAACGCCGGCGCGCGGTCGTTGGTCGCGCGCCGGCCGCTCTGCTCGATCGGGCCGTTGGTCGAGAGGTCGTCACTCATGGTTGGAGCTGAAAATGCATCGGCGAGCCTAACACGAGCCGGCGGGGTTCGATCCCGCTTGTTGCAAAATTCAGCACAAAGACGCGGGCCGCCGGTGGCCGTGTGTTCTCAATCTTTTTGAGCACAAACTATCATCGGGTGTTATGGTCGACGGATGACCGACACATCGTCGATGGCGACCGGCCGCCGCGAGGCCGGGTGGGACGGCAGGCTGCGCTTGCCTCGCCTGGACAGCCGCGTCCCCCAGGATGCCGAGTGGTTCGAGGTGCACGAGCGTGACCGCTGGCAGCGCCTACGTTTTCACGATTACCAGCAGATCTACGCGCGCCGCGGCCTCTACGAGCACATCTTCTACGAGCTCCTCGAGTGCGACTCGCCGCGACGGATCGTGCGTCTCCTGGACGCGGTGCGATGCGACCGCGGCTCGGGGCCCTGCTCGGCTCTCGATCTGGGCGCAGGCAATGGCATCGTCGGCGAAGAGCTGCGGGGGGCGGGCGCCTGGCGTGTCGTCGGGATCGACATCCTCGCCGAGGCGCGGGCCGCAGCCGAGCGCGACCGACCGTGGGTCTACGACGATTACATCGTCGACGATCTCACGCAACCGACCGACAACACGAGGGGGCGGCTCGACGCGGCGAAGCCCGCCGTCCTCACCTGCGTCGCCGCGCTCGGGTTCGGGGACGTTCCCCCGCTCGCGTTCTACAACGCCGCGAACGCCATCCAGATCGGCGGGCACCTCGCCTTCACCATCAAAGAAGAGTTCCTCGACGAGCGGTACACCCACGGCTTCAGCGAGCTCGTGCGGCGCATGCTCAACGACAAGGTCGTGCGCCTCGAGGCCTGGGTTCGCTACCGCCACCGGCTCAGCGTGGGCGGCGAACCGCTCTTCTACACCGCGATCGTGGCGACCGTGATCCGGTTCAGGGGGGTCGATCTCTCTTACGCGAGTGGTGCCCAGGTCCTGAAGGGCGTCTCGTTGGAGGTCGCGCGTGGTGAGCTCCTCGTCTTGGTCGGCGAGTCCGGTAGCGGCAAGACCACCACCCTCAAGTGCATCAACCGCTTGGTGGCGCCCACGGCGGGTGAGGTCTCGGTCGACGGCACCGATATCGCTTCTGTCGATCCGGTCCAGCTGAGGCGCACGATCGGGATGGTGTTCCAGCGCTTCGCGCTCTTCCCCCACATGAGCGTCGGAGACAACGTCGCGGTCGTCCCGCGGCTCCTCGGCTGGCCCGAGCCGACCGTCGCCGCCCGTGTCGACGAGCTGCTCGATCTGGTGGGGCTCGCGCCCGACGCGTACAGGGCCCGCTCGCCGAGCGCCCTCTCCGGCGGGCAGCAGCAGCGCGTCGGCGTCGCGCGCGCGCTCGCCGCGAAGCCCAGCATCCTCTTGATGGACGAGCCGTTCGGCGCCCTCGACCCGCCCACGCGCGACGTCCTCGGGCGCGAGTGCCGGCGGCTCCACGACGACCTGGGTCTGACGACGGTCCTCGTGACGCACGACATGGTCGAGGCGCTCGTCCTCGCCGACCGAATCGCGGTGATGCACGCCGGTGAGGTCTTGCAGGTGGGCCCACCGAGCGAGCTCCTCGCGTCGCCGGCGCACGATCGGGTCGCCGCGCTCTTGGGGTGGCCGCGCCGGCAAGCGGAGCAGCTCGCGGCGTTGATGGATGGGGCGCCGGCGCACCTCGCATGAACCCGAACCTGGCCCTGCAGCTCGAGAAGCTCCCACGCTTTCTGGGCGGGCACGTCGTCTTGAGCGGAGCGGCTCTCCTGCTCAGCCTCGCGATCAGCCTGCCCCTGGCGCTTCGGGTCGCGCGGTCGCCCCGGCTTCGCGTCCCGGTCGTCACGCTCGCGGGCGTGATCCAGACGGTGCCGAGCTTGGCGCTCCTGGCGCTCATGGTGCCGCTCCTCGGCGCGTTCGGGTTCTGGCCCGCGCTCGCGGCGCTGGTGCTCTACGGCATCCTGCCGATCGCGCGCAACACCGTGACCGGCATCGTCAACGTCCAGCCCGAGCTCGTCGAGGCGGCGCGCGGGCTCGGCATGACGCCCCGACAAGTGTTGGGCAAGGTCGAGCTGCCGCTGGCGCTACCGATCATCGTCGCCGGGGTGCGCACGAGCGCGGTGTGGTTGGTCGGGATGGCCACCCTGAGCACGCCAGTCGGGTACACCAGCCTGGGCAACTACGTCTTCGGCGGGCTCCAGACCCGCAACTGGACGGCCGTGCTCGTGGGCTGCGCTGCCGCCGCCGCGCTGTCGGTCGTGCTCGATGGGCTGCTCGCGCTGCTCGAGCGAGCCGTGGCGACGCGCCGGCGCGGCGCGCTCGTCGGTGCGCTCGCGGGGATCCTCGTCGTCTTCGGGGGGGGCGCGCTTCTCCCTCTGCTCGCCTCCGGCCGCGCCACCGCCGTCGCCGCGGTACCGGACGGGGCGGGCGAGGGCGCCGCGGGGGCCTCGCCCGGCGCGGTGACGAAGGTCCGCGTCGGCTCGAAGACGTTCACCGAGCAGTACATCCTCGCCGCCGTCATCGAAGCGCGCCTCGCTGCGGCGGGGCTCGAGGTCGAGCGGGTGCAGAGCCTCGGCTCTACGATCGCGTTCGACGCGCTGACCAAGAGCGATATCGACGTCTACGTCGACTACACGGGCACGCTCTGGGCGAACGCGATGAAGCGCGAAGACGTCGTGCCGTCGTGGCGCATCGAGGTCGAGGTCGCCGCCTACTTGGCGCGAGAGCACGAGGTCCGCGATCTCGGCTCGCTCGGGTTCGAGAACGCGTACGCGCTCGCGATGCGTCGGGAGCGTGCCGACACGCTGGGTGTCCGAACCGTGACCGATCTGGCGAAGCACGCTCCGGGGCTCGCGCTGGGGAGTGATTTCGAGTTCTTCTCGCGCCCCGAGTGGTCGCGGCTGAAGGCCACCTACGGGCTTTCGTTCAAGGACCGGCAGAGCTTCGACTCGACGTTCCTCTACGAGGCGGTCAAGGACGACAAGGTCGACGTCATCACCGCCTTTTCGAGCGACGGCCGCATCGCCGCCTACGATCTGACCGTCCTCGTCGACGATCGCCGCGCGTTCCCACCCTACGACGCGGTCATCCTCCTCTCGCCGCGGGTCGCTGGCGACGATCGCGTCGTGAGCGCGCTCCGCCCCCTCGTCGGTGCCATCGATGTCGGTCGCATGCGCCAGGCCAACCTCCTCGTCGACCGCGACGAAGACAAGAAGACCGCGCGGGAAGCGGCTCGGTTCCTCGATCCAGGCCTCTGAGCGGCGCTTCCCCGGGAGGCTGCCGGCGTGCCGAGGCCGCCGCCCTGCTCGCCGCTTCGTTCACGCCGGCGGTGTACAGGAGGAGATGACGGCTGCTAGCGTTGACCGGGTGGCGGACGACATGGCGCGACAGCCGTCCGACGCGACGATCGCCGATGACGGCGCCGAGACGAGCCCCATCTTCGAAGGCCCGGAGCGCATCGTGCTCGGACCGACGATCGGTGAAGGCGGGATGGCGACGGTTCGGCTCGGCATGCAGGCGAGCTTGGGGCGGACGGTCGCCGTCAAGATGGCTCGCGACGACACGCCGGCGCAGCGCAAGCTGCTCTTGCAAGAGGCCCGGCTCACCGCGCGCCTGCAGCACCCCAACATCGCCCCCGTCCACGATGTCGTCCGGAGCAGCACGCAAGAGCTGCAGATCGTGCTCAAGCGTGTCGAGGGGGTGCGGTGGTCGGCGGTGATGCGCGACGAAGCGACGCTGCGCAGCACCTACGGCGCCGATGACGTCCTCGACTGGAACCTCAACGTGCTCGTCGGCGTCTGCAACGCGCTCGCCTACGCGCACCAGCAGGGCGTCGTCCATCGAGACATCAAGCCGAGCAACGTCATGGTCGGCACGTTCGGCGAGATCTACCTCCTCGACTGGGGGATCGCGGCGATGTGGGGCGACCGCCGCGAGCCCGACATCGCCCATGTTGCCGACACCGCCATCGCCGGAACGCTGGGCTACATGGCCCCCGAGCAGCTGGAGGGACAGGCCGAGGCGATCGGCCCTCGTACCGACGTGTACCTCCTCGGCGCCACGCTGCACGAGATCCTCGGCGGGTCGTCTCCGCACGCGTCCACCGACGAGGTCGAGGCGCGACTGTCGCCACGCGAGCGGGTCGTTCCGACGTTGCCGGCGCACGCCCCCCGCGAGCTCGCCGAGCTCGTGGAACGTGCCCTGCGCGTCGAGCCAAACGAACGCCCCGCGTCCGCCGAGGAGTTCAGGCAGCGGATCGAAGCGTACCGCCGGCACCGCGGCTCCCACCTGTTGGCGGAAGGCGCGGCGGCGAAGCTCGCGACGGCCGACGTCGACGCCGACGACGTCGACCGGTTGCTGACGGAGGCCGAGCTTGGGTTCCTCACCGCGCTCGAAGCGTGGCCGGGCAATGAGCGCGCCGCCGAGGGGGTGCGCCTGGTCGCGATCCGCCGCGTCGAGCGCGCGCTGGCGACCGAGCTACCTCAGCTCGCGCGGCAATGGTTGGACCGCGTCGGCGATCCTCCCGAGAGCCTCGCGCGCCGCGTTCGGCGCGCCTGCGAGGCCGACGAGCGAGCGCGGGCCGAGGGTGCGCGCGCCGCCTGGCATCTGGATCCGACCGTCGGGCTCCTGCTTCGCCGGAAGCTGCTCGCCATCTTCGCTCCCTTCTGGGTCGCGGGTTGGGTCGCGTTCGCGATCTGGCCCGTCACCTCCCCGCGCCCGCTGCTCGCGTTCCTCGCCGTCTGCGCGCTCCTCGGCGTCGGCTTCGTCCTCACGCGGGGGCTGTCGACGCTGAACAACCAGATGAACAAGACGAACATCCTCGGGGGCGCCGCGGCCCTCGCGGGCTGCTTCGCCTGGGGACTGGCGTGTGAGCTGCGCGACCTCGGGGTTCCTCTGGCTCTGACCGGGTTCCTCCTCGTGAACGCGGTCGTACTCACGCTCGTCACGCTCGTCCTCGACAAACGCGCCGCTGCGCCGGCGGTCCTCACCGCCGCAACCTTTGCTGCCGCCGTTCGCTGGCCATCGCATTCCCACGTTGCCCTCGCCGTGGCCGCGGTCGGCATCGCGATCAGCACGGTGGGACACAACTTGATCCTGCTCCGGCAGATGCGGAGACGGGAGCTCGCGCCGGACTCCAGAGCGCAAAGCCGACGCTGAGGGGGCGCCGCTCAGGTCTCAGAAGCTGAGATGGAGGCCGCCGCCTGCGCCCATCTGCACGAAGCGCAGCTCGGTCTTGGGCGCGCGCGCCGCCGGCTTCTTGCCTTTGCCGAACCGGGCCTCGTACTCCTCGAGGTCGCCGGGGGCCTCCCACGGCTGCGTGAAGAGTGAGATCTCGCCGACCGTGAAGCCGATGCCGGCCGAGATGAGGCCTTGCTTCCAATCGTCGAAGCCGGCGCCCACGATGATCGCGCCGGTACCGTTGATGCCCAGGTTGATCAAGTGAGCGTACCAGGGACCGAACGGCGTCGTGTTGTCGGCGTTCTCACGCAGAATCCGCTCGCCACGCGCAAGCCTTGCGGCTTGGCTCTCGCCTGCGACGGGGTCGAAGCCCTGGATCCCCTTCATCGGGTCGACCGCGTAGCGAACGACGCCGCCGGCTGCCTTCACGACCCCGACGATCAGGTCCGCGCGGTCCGCCGGGGTCTCGGCTTCGATGGCCTGGGCGCTCTGGACGATCAGGCCGATGCCGTAGAAGGTGATGAAGCCTTCCCACCAGATCTGCGCGTGCAATTGTTGCGTGGCGATCCGATCTTCCAGGAACGCGAGTCGCTCTTCGGCGTCGCGAGGCGGCAGCGGCGCCGGAGGAGCGGGCCGCGCGGCCGGCTGGGGGACTGCGTCTTGAGCCATCGCCGGAGCCGACAGGCTCATGGCGACCGCGAGAGGGATAGCGAGGCCGATGCGAGACATCTTCGAGATGTCGCCAGAGCAAACGTGAAGCCAACTGTCGCTCCCGCCCATCACCCGCTCCGGGGTGGGACGAACGTCCGGAGAGGTGGCGGTACCGAGCGGATGCTCGACACACTGCGCGGCGCCGCCCGGTGCGTTCGCGTGCGCGAGGGCTCACTCGGTGCGGACGAGCCTCCACGAGGCGCCGGCCCGCTCGAGCCGCTTGAGGCACGCCTCGGGGCAAGCGACCTCGACGTCGTCGCCGGTGAGGCCGCGTACGATGCCGATCACCGAGACGGCGTGGCCCACGAGCAGCGATGTTCCGTGGTAGCGATCCGCGATCTGGCGCGCGGTCGCGGCGGCACGTGCGAACGCCTCGTCGATCGTCTCGGGATAGACCGGGTCGTGAAGCGCCGCGTGGCCGCGGTCGAACGCGCCCGTTCGCTCGGCCAGCTCGTCGAGCGTGAGCAGGTCGGGCAAACCAGCGCTCCAATCGGGGGGGTGCCGCTCGCCGATGCCGGGCTCGACGTGGACAGGCACAGCGAGGACCGCCGCGACCAGGTGCGCAGTCTCGGCGCAGCGCAGATAGGGAGAAGTGAAGATGCGGGCGACGCCGCGGCCGGCCAGCCGGTGTGCGGCGGCGCGCGCCTGCTCGACGCCGGCGAGCGATAGCGCCGGATCGAGGGGCCGCGCGGCGGTCTTCGACCAGTCGAGATCGACGTGATCCTCACGCTGCCCATGTCGCATCAACCACAATGCTTCTGCGCGCACGGGACGAGGGGCCTGCACGGCCGGAGCCACGTGTCTCGCGGCCGTGGCACGAGCGATGCACCGGTGCGATCGAACCCATGAACGCGCGCGCCACGATCCCGCTCTTGCCATTAGCCATGACCCTCGGCGTGGGCTGTGCGAGCCCAGGCCCTTTGCCCAAGTGGCCGACGTCGTCGCCCGCCGAGCTCTGCGGCAAGTCGCCCGAGGACACGAAGTTCTGCATGCCCGCCGCCGAGCTCGAGGGCTGGATGAAACGGCAAGAGTTCACCATCACCCACGCGGCCGTCTCCGACAGCGGCACGACCAACCCGTACAAGCTGCGCTTGCAGCTCGCCGACGGCCGCTCGTTCTCTGCGAAGTTCAAGCCCGCGCCCGAGGAGTTCGACGCATTCAACAACAGCCCGCGCCGCGAGCTCGCTGCATACGAGATCCAGAAGCTCTTCCTCGACGAAGCGGACTTCGTCGTGCCCCCCACCGTGCTCACCTGCATCCCGGTCGAGCGCTACAAGAGCCTCATGCCCGACCTGGATGCGCACGACGACGTCGACTGCTCCATCGGCATCCTCTCGTACTGGATCGAGGGGCTCACGAGCGACGGCATCCTCGACGACGCCCGCTGGGAGAACGACCCGCGGTACCTCGAGAGCCTCGGCCACCTGAGCGTCTTGACGGTGCTCATCGGCCACCAGGACGACATCGGCGACAACTTCTACCGCCTGAAAGACGAGACGGCGCCAGCGCACCTCTTCGCGATCGACAACGGCCTCGCGTTCAGCGCCATGGGCGCCAACCCCATCCAGCTCTTCAGCTCGAGCTGGAGCACCCTGAAGGTCGACGCGCTCCCCAAGAAGACGGTCGACAAGCTGCGTGGGCTCGAGCCCAAGGCTCTCGAGAAGCTCGCCGTCGTCGCCCAGTTCCGACTCGACGACGAGAACGACAAGTTCGTGCCGCTCGGGCACACCAAGCCCTTCGACCCGACCGACGGCGTGCGCGAGGACGGCGACGTGATGCAGCTCGGGCTGACGTCCGACGAGATCACCGATGTCAACATCCGCCTCGTCGAGCTGCTCGCGAAAGTGCGCGAGGGAGAAGTCAAGCAGACGACGAATGCAGCGATGAGATAGCGGCGAATGCCACAGTTTTGTGGCGCATTTTCGCCTCGTCCCGCCGTTGCGCGCGACGCAGCAGCCACTAGATCATCGAGGTGGCTGCGAAACTCCTCATCGGTTTGGTCGCGGTGGCTGCGAGTGGTTGCGCCGGGTTCGTCCCGAGTGGACACACGGCGAACGAGCTCGGCCCCGTTCGCGTAGAGACCCCGCGCTGGGCGATGGCCGCCGGTGAAACGGCCCCCGCGTCGTGCACGAACCGACCGTACGCCTTCGAGCCGACGGGCGAGCTCCGTCACACGCGCAACGATGTGTTCGTCACCACCCAGGGCGACGCACGCACCCACGGCCGCGATGTGCTCGTCAAGCTGGGCGCGGGAGCCAAGGTCGAGGCCAAGTTCAGCTATGGTCCGTTCGCAAAGGACCTCGAGGACGAAGACGTCACGCTCTTCGTGCGGCTCCCAGATTGCGAGTGGACGCGCCTCGACACGGTTCGCACCGACGACCGCGGTATCGCGACCTTCAAGGTCCCGGCGGCTCTGATCTCGAAGCGCGGCGCGTACGCGTTCGAGGCGGTGCTCGACGCCGACGGCGAAGCCGCCCCGGGGACCATCTACGTCATCGACGACAAGACCAAGGCCGTCGTGTTCGACGTCGACGAGACGCTGACGACCGGCAACGGCGAGCTCATCGAGCAGCTCGTGCTCGATGCCAACCCCGAGATGCGTCAGGACGCCAACGCCATCGTCCGCGAGTGGGACCGCGCGGGCTGGTTCGTCGCGTACGTGACGGGCCGGCCGCATCAGCTCACCGACATCACCCGCAAGTGGCTCGACGCGAACGACTTCCCGCAGGGCATCCTGCGCACGTCCGAGAACTTCGGCGTGTCGATGTCGGGCGACGCCACCCAGCTCTACAAGGCGACGGTGATGCAGGACATGATCAGGACGGGCCTCGACTTTCGGTACGCCTACGGCAACGCGGCGACAGATATCTGCGCGTACTCGATCGCGGGCATCGACCCCGTGCGCACGTTCATCGTCGGCCCCAACGCCGGTCAGGGGTGCCCTGGCGCCAAGCCCACCGTCGCTCTCGCGAGCTACACCGATCAAGTCGGCGCGCCCATCCTCGCCCTCGCCGGCGTCTCCGACGCGACGGCCGTCGCCGTCGCCGAGCCGAGGAGAGACGCGACGCCCGTCGATGCCTCTCCGCTCCCGGGGGCCCCGGTCGCGACGCCGCCTCTCTTCGGCGCAGCGGGCACCGGGCTCGGCGCGGCGGGCGCCGTTCCGGTGC
This sequence comes from uncultured Polyangiaceae bacterium, assembly GCA_938004815.1. Classification (GTDB taxonomy): domain Bacteria; phylum Myxococcota_A; class Polyangia; order Polyangiales; family Polyangiaceae; genus Xiheicaenibacterium. The sequence goes on from CALKVR010000651.1 coordinate 12,793, forward strand.
AGTGACGACGCTTCGCCTCGCTCGAACGATCAGGCGGGTATTTTTGACATCGACGAAACGCTCCCCGGGCCCAATTTGCACGGGCCCGCGCCGCCCCCCATGGGCGCGCCGAAGGAGCCTGCACGATGGAGCTCACCACCGCTGCGTCACCGCTCGTCTGGGCGGCGTTCATCACGTTCGTGCTCTGCATGCTCGCGCTGGACCTCGGGGTCTTTCACCGCAAGGTCCACACGGTCGGCTTCAAAGAGGCGGCCGGCTGGAGCGCCTTCTGGATCGCCCTGGCGCTCGTCTTCAACGGGATCGTGTGGTGGCAGTTCGGCCCGCGGCTCGCGACCGAGTTCTTGACGGGCTACCTCATCGAGAAGTCGCTGAGCGTCGACAACATCTTCGTCTTCGTCGTCATCTTCACCGCGCTCAAGGTCCCCGGGCTCTACCAGCACCGCGTGCTCTTCTGGGGCATCCTGGGCGCGCTCGTCATGCGCGCAGGCATGATCTTCGCCGGCGTCGCGATGCTCGAGCGGTTCCACTGGATGATCTACGTCTTCGGTGGCTTCTTGATCGTCACGGGCCTCAAGCTGTTGCGCGAGCAGGGCGCGGCGTCCGACCCGACCGGCAGCTGGGCGATGCGGCTCCTCAGGCGTGTCATCCCGTCGACCGACCGCTTCGACGGCGCGCACTTCTTCACCCGTGAGGGCGGCCGGCGCGTCGCGACCCCGCTCCTCCTCGCCCTCATCCTCGTCGAGCTCTCCGACGTGGTCTTCGCGCTCGACTCCATCCCCGCCATCTTTGCGATCACGCGTGACCCGTTCATCGTCTTCACGTCGAACATCTTCGCGATCCTCGGCTTGAGGTCGCTGTTCTTCTTGCTCGCCGGCGTGATGGACCGCTTCATCTACCTGAAGATCGGCCTCGCCGGCGTGCTCGTCTTCGTCGGCGCGAAGATGGCGCTCGTCGACATCATCAAGATCCCGGCGGCGGTCTCGCTCCTCGCCATCGCGACGATGCTGGGTACGTCGATCGTCGCGTCGCTGTGGGTCTCGCGCTCGAAGAAGGAGGCGGGCGAGGCCCGCGAGACCTGAGGGCCCGGGCAGGGACAACCGCGCTATCATCGCCGTCGGCACGACGGCGATGATCGAACGGCACGAGCGGTGGATGCGCATGGCGATCGAGGTCGCGGCTCTCGCGCGCGGCACCACCGGCGACAACCCGTGGGTCGGCTGCACCATCGTCAGCGCGAGCGGCGCGCTCCTCGGACGGGGGCATACCCAGGGGCCCGGAGAAGATCACGCCGAGATCGCGGCCGCGCGCCACGCGCAGGCCGCCGGGCACTCGGTGGTGGGCGCGACGCTCTACTCCACCCTCGAGCCGTGCTCGTTCCATGGCCGCACGCCGGCATGCTCCAGATCGATCGCAGAGCGCGGGGTCTCGCGGGTGGTGATCGGGATGCGCGACCCCCATCCGCGCGTCGATGGCGAGGGCATCCGGATCTTGCGCGACGCGGGGGTCGAGGTCATCGAGGGTGTCCTCGAGGTCGAGGTCAGGCGGCAGCTCGG
>CALKVR010000652.1 GCA_938004815.1 uncultured Polyangiaceae bacterium
GAGCCGTTCCAGGTCTTCGACGTCGACGGCCTCCGCGTCGCCGTGATCGGGATGGCCAACCTTTCGAGCCTCACGTCCATCTTCGACGCGCCCAACCGCCTCGGCATCACCCCCCTCAACACCACGCAGATCGCGCAGGCGTACATCGACCTCTTGCGCCCCAGCGTCGATGTCCTGGTCGTCATCTCTCACCTCGGCCTCGAGCACGACGAAGACCTGATCGAGACCACGACCGGGCTCGACGTCATCCTCGGCGGGCACAACCACATCGTGCTCCAGCCGCCCAAGCAGGTGCGCGACTGCTCCCAGAAGTTCGACGAAGAAAAGCAGAGCTACTACATCGAGGTCGACGGCCCCGAGTCGGGAGAGAAGATCCGGCGCTACTGCAAGCCGCGCAACGTCGTCCTCGCGCACTCGGGCGCGTTCGCCAAGTACGTCGGCCGCCTCGACCTCGTCCTCTCGAACGACGAGCGCGACCTGCCGCCCAAGTGTGACCCGAACGCGGTTCAAGAGAGCTGCTACGACCCGATCAACGGGTTCGAGGTCCTGACGAACGACTACACGCTCTTCCCCGTCAACGAGAGCGTCCCCCAGGACCCAATCGTCGCGCAGCTGCTCGAGCCGTACGCCCAGGGCCTCGACACCCTCGCCAACCTCGAGCTCCTCGTCGGATACGCGCCCGACGGCTCGCGGCGGTTCTCGGCGTCGGGCGGCGATTCGCCCCTCGGCAACATGATCGCCGCCGCGATGTGGCTTCGCCTCGGCATCCAGACCGACTTCTCGCTCACGAACACGACCGGCATCCGCGCCGACTTCGTGCCCGGCCCCATCTCGGTCGAGCAGATGTACAACGTGTTCCCGTTCGACAACTCGATCACGAAGATGCAGCTCTCCGGCGTCGAGATCCAGCAGCTCTTCGACTTCGTCGCGCGCCGCAGCGCCGGGCGCGGCTGCGTGTCTCAGGTGCAGATCGCCGGCTCGCGCATCGTCATCGACTGCCCGACGCAGACCGCCACCGGCATCTTCATCGGGCCGATGCTGAAAGAGGGCAGCGACACCGAGCCGGCGACTTGCCAGACCGACGCCGACTGCCCTGGCCAGCGCTTCGGGCAGTGCGACATCGAGATCGGCATCTGCTGGCAGCCCATCGAGCCGTTCGGCTACTACGAGCTCGCGACGTCGAACTACCTGGCCGGTGGCGGCAGCGGGTTCCGCGTCTTGCAGCGGAACACCACCCAGTTCGACACCAAGGTCCAGCAGCGCGACGCGCTCATCGACTACATCCGGGGCGGTTACCCCTGCGGGGCTGCGCAGTCGGGCGACGACAAGGGCGAGCTCCGCGCGTGCAAGACCGACGCGGAGTGCGGCTGCCAAGAGGGCGCCGACCCCTCACTCTGCAACGTCGAGCCGGGTGCCTATGTCTGCGCGTGCCCCGACATCGTGAACGAAGACGCGGCGTGCTCGACGATCCCGGGCGAGACGTGCGCGAGCGACGAGGGCGCGTGTGTGCTCGCGAAGTGCCGCGCCGACGTCGCGGCTTTCCAGCGCCAGACCTGCGATGCGGCGCCGAACTCCTCGGTGCAAGAGAGCTGCACCGACTCGATCCAGCCGTGCGCCGCCGCCGGCGAGCAGTGCAAGTTCCTCGCGTGCGTCGACCGCGGCCTGGGCAACTTCAGCGATGGCCGGCTCAGGATGTTGGGGCAGTGAAACGTCTTCGAGAGGTCAAGGCCGCCATGTTGCTCCGACGCGTCATCTCCGCCGTTTCCTCCCCCCCAACCCCCCTCCGCTTCGCAGAGGGGGGAGCGATGCTCGTTCTCGCGACCGCGCTCTCGTGCACCGCCCGCAAAGAGGTCGACCTCGGCACGCAGACGTTTCGGGTCGACGTGCTCCTGGTGAACGGCGCGGATCCGCCCGCGCCCGACGCGCCGCTGCCCGCGAACACCGGCAAGACCAACGAGGTCTGGCAGATCTCGGTCGAGGCGATCGATCCGGGCGGTGACCCCGGAGCCTTCGATGGCTTCGTCCGCATCGACGTCCAGCCGGGCGCCGTCGTCTCGGTGGTGAACGATACGGGCGAGAACATCGGCCGCAACCTCCGCCTCACCGGCGGCAAGGCGACCGCCACCGTGACGGTGACGGCCGTCTACGGCGAGACCCGCCTGTGGGTCGAAGACCTCGGCTACGCTCCCACGCCGCCTGGCGAGGTCCCCGAGTGCGCCAACGGCAAGAACGACGACGACGACGACGACGTCCTCGTCGACTTCCCCAACGACCCGGGCTGCGCGTTTTCCGACGACGACTCCGAAGAGTCGAGCCAGTTCGCGGCCGGCACGTCACCGCCGGTGCACTACGCGCTGCCGTCCGTGCAAGACGTGCAGGGCGGCGCGTCGACGACGCCGTTCCCGTACGAGGCGATCCAGGTCAACACGACCGACGAGCACGAGCTCATCGTCACCCGCGTGGCCAAAGACGGCTTCTACGTCACCGATCTGTCGGGCCAGGCGACCGGGTACAACCACCTCTTCGCGTTCAACTTCTCCACGCCCCGCGGCATGCGCGTCTGCGATCGCGTGACGTACCTGAGCGGCACCGTGGTCGAGTTCTTCGGGTTCACCGAGCTCTCGTTCCCGTCGTACGACGTCCAGCCGCTCTTCGCCGGTGACGAAGAGAACTGCCGCGTGCCCGACCCGGTCGTCCTCGGCTACGACACGATCCAGAGCGCGGTGGCGATGGAGCAGCTCGAGAGCGCGCTCGTCCGAATCGAAGACTTCGTCGTCCCGGCGTTCTTCGGCCCCAAGCCCGCCATCAACAACGTCTTCGGCGAAGACCAATCGAACTGCGATCTCAACGGCGACGGTCGCGTCGACTTCCAGAGCGACGCCGAGGCGGTGTGCGCCAACGAGTGCAACGCCAACCCCGGTTGCAGCGAGTGGTCGTCGTACGTCCAGCGCGGCAACTACAAGGTCAGCAAGATCGAGCTCGACGACGAGGGCATGCCGCTGCCCGTCGTCATGATCCAGGTCAACACCGACGGCGCGGCGAACTTCACGCCGACGGCCGCGCGCGGCGCGACCCTGACGGCCGTGACCGGCACGATGCGCAACTTCTCTGGCGGGAGCCTCAACTGGACGGTCGAGGCGCGCTGCGTCGACGACGTCATCTGCGACCAGCCGGGCTGTGCCCTCGATCCGGTCGCCAAAGCCGAGGATCCGAACACGACGACCCTCGCGACCGCGCCCATCGGGCCCAAGTCCGCGTGCGTCTCGCTCCGCACCATCGGCGACAACGACGACCAAACGAACTGATCGGACCCACCATCATGCGCGCGCTCTCGCCTCGAAGGCTCCTCTCGCTGTCCCTCGCCGTCTCGCTGTCCCTCGCCGCGCCCGCCGCGCTCGCCCAGGACAAGACGGCGACCGAGCTCCGCGCCGAGGCCAAGGCCGCGATGGATCGCAACGAGATCCCGGCTGCGTGCGTTCTCTACGAGCAGGCCTACCAGGCCGCCAAGAAGGCGCCCGCCGACGACCCCGGCCCCCAGCCGATGGAGGTCCTGTTCGATCTCGCCGATTGCCACGAGAAGCAGGGCTACGCGACGCTCGCGGCGAGCGAGTTCGACCAGGTCGCCCAGGCAGGCGGTGCCCAGGCCGCGCAGGCCACCGAGCGTGCGGCCAAGCTGCGCGGGCAAGAGGCGCCGCAGCCCCCGGCCCAGCCGCTGCCCCAGCCTCAGCCTCAGGCGCAGCCTCAGCCCCAGCCGCCACCGCCCCCGGAAGACCCGAAAGCGCGAGAGGTAAAGACGGCCGCCGACGAGGCGCCGACCCGGCTCGGCGACTTCATGGATACGCGTCTCACCTGGGTCATCGGTGACGACGACGTCCTCAAGCAGACCGGCCAGGCGTTCCCTCTCTCGCAGAACGTCTCGATCGGCGACCGCCGCCAGTACCGGCTGTTCTTCGACAACCTCAACTCACGCTTCGCGGGGCGCGAGAACCTCACCCACCTGGCGCTCTACAAGAAGATGCCGGGGTTCATCGACGATCTCGACACCGAGGCATCGCTCATCGTTCGCCTCGATCTCGCGCAGCTCGCTTCGAACAGCGGCAACCTGAACCAGGCGCTCTACGACGCCGGCTCGTACATCCGCGCGTTCTACCACACGGCCCGGTACGACGACCCGAAGAAGGTCGAGGGGCTCGGCTTCACCATGTGGCCGATCGACACCGATCGCTTCCGCCTCGGCTATCTCTACGACATCAGCTGGGGTGGCACGGCCGCCTCCATCAACCAGTCGATCTTCCCCCGCCTCGTCGGCAGCTCGCCTGGCGCCAAGATCGGCTACGAGCACCCTCGCTTCAACATCTACGCCGGCTTCAAGACGGCGCAGATCGTCCAGGTCGAAGAGACGCTCACCCCCGGCACGAGCGAGGTCGAGCAGATCCGCGTCGGTCAGACGAACTACGGCATCCTCGGCGGCGGCGGCGCGCAGGTGCACGACAACTTCCGCTTCGATCTCGGCGGCGGCTTCTTCACCCAGGGCAAGTTCGATCTGCCCGACGTCGAGGGCCTGCAGATCTGGACGACGGGCGTTTCGGGCCGGCTCGCCGTGCACCACGAAGAGATGCCGGTCGGGCAGTCGATCGACTTTTCGCTCTACCGAAACGACCCCAACAAGCCGCAGATCATCTTCAAGCCCGAGAAGTACGTGCCCGACAAGGTGCTCTGGATGGTCAGCGTCGAGGGCTCGGGTCTCTTTCAGCGGCTGAAAGACTTCGACGTCACCGGCCAGGTCTCGATCCAGCCGGCGATCGCAGCGGCCCTCCAGGGCCAGCTCAAGGTCGACTTCTTTCGCGCGAGCTTGACGGGCATCTACCGCGACCTGCCCTTCGTGCTCCGCAACCAGCCGAGCTTCATTCCGTTCCAGACGATGCCCGAGGACGCCGAGACGGCGCCCGAGCTCTTCTTCGCGCTCGCCGCCGATTACTACTTCGAGGGCCCGCGCCTCACCCCGGGCCTCGGCGCCGGGTTGCAGCTCCCCTCGACGTTCACGAGCGAGTCGGTCGATCTCTCGAGCGCGCCGATCAGCCGAACGATCGTCGTCCGTGATCAGGGCAACATCGCGATCCTCCCGGTCAACACCGGCTCGACGCCGATCATCCAGGCGCGCGCCAGCTTGAAGTGGGACATCTCGGCCATCCTCAGCGCGATCGTTTGGATCCAGTACGTGCGCGACAACAACGCGACGTTCGTCGAGCGCGATCCGAACGAGGGCACCGTCGCCCTCCGCACCTTCGTCAGCCCCGACTTCCTCGGCTTCGGGGGCAGCGCCCAAGCCCGGTTCTGACAGCTTCGAGAAACTCGGCAGCGTCGTCGTGCTCGATGACGGCCTTGCCGCTGTTTCACCCCCCC
>CALKVR010000653.1 GCA_938004815.1 uncultured Polyangiaceae bacterium
GGGGCAGGGCGACACCGAGCCGCTCGGCTCCGACGAGCGCGGCGACGCCATGCCGTGGGTCAACCTCGGGAGCGACTTCGGCCCCGCCCCGGATCAGGCCACGATAGCGAGCGTCGCCCTCGGGCACCGGTCGTCGTGCGCGCTCGCCCCGAACGGCGCCGTCAAGTGCTGGGGCTACGGCGCCTACGGGCTCGGCTCGGGGAGCGACGACCTCGGCGCCCAGCCAGGCCAGATGGGCGACGCGCTACCGGCCGTTCCGCTCGGCCGGCCCGCGCGCTCGCTTTTCCCGGGGGGCTTTCACTTCTGCGCCGTACTCGATGACGATTCCGTCATGTGCTGGGGGCGAAACGACGCGGGGCAGCTCGGGGTAGAGGCGACGGATGACCGGGGCGACGAGCCAGAGGCTCTCTCGCCCGCCATCTTGGGCGCAGCGGCGGTCGACGGCGGCGGCGACGAGCTCGCCACGTGCGTGCTCGATCGCGAGGGCGCCATCTGGTGCTGGGGCGGCGGCGCGCTCGGCTTCGGGCTCGGGGACGCCCCCGGCGAGATGGCGGCGCTCACGCCCACCCGGCTACCCCAACCCCCGCCCTGATCAGACGAAGAAGAGGACGGCGCGGGCCGGTGCCCCTGTCGCCGCGACGATGGCCTGGCGGTACAGATCGACCTGGCGCTCGTAGATGGCCAGGTTCTCGGTCGAGATGAGGGCGGGGTCGTCGGTCTTGTAGTCGACCACGATCCACGCGCCGTCTTCTTCGAACGCGAGATCGACGACGCCGTCCACGATCGTCTGATCATCGACGTACATCACGACCGGGACCTCTCGGCGCAGCGCGCCGCGGGCAGCGGCGGCGCGAGCCCGCTCGACGAGGGACGCGCCGAGCGCTGCGCCCGCCGCCCGCGCGGCCGCGTCGACCTCGGGGGCGGTCGCGCCGATGAGCGAGCCGAGCGCAACCGACAGCGATGCCAAGGCGGCGCCGTCGGCGTCTAGAGGAGCGGTCGCGAGGAGCTGGTGCACGAGGGTGCCGAAGCGCGCGCCGCCAGGGCGACCCACGACGCGCTCCGACCGCTCGGTGGCGACCTCGGGCGGTGGCGCTCCGACCGTCTCGCGCGAGCGGGTGGTCACGGTGCGAGGGGCGAGCGCCGGGCGGGACGCCTGCTCGACCGCGCGCGCGCGCTCGGCGCCGATCGCCGCGAGCCGCGCCGCGTCCTCACGGACGGTCGACTCCGGTGCGCCCTCGGCCAGGAGGGTCTCACCGACGACGCCGCGAAATGCCGGCTTTTGCGGGAGCGCGAGCGGATCGAAGAACGTCGCCTCGCCCCACGCGGTGGCGTGGACGCCGGGCGCGACGGTGCGTGGGCCGCGCTCGCCGCCAGGACGAATGACGGTATCGTCACCTTGTACCCAGGCCGGCTCGTGCTTCGGCGCTCGAGGGGTGGTGGGCTCGAGCGCGGCCGCCAGCGGGGCAAACCACCCGTCGGGCGGAAAGCGGACGTCGTCGCCGACGAAGGGTACGAGCAGCATGTCGCGCGCGCGTGTGGCCGCGACGTAGGCGAGCCGCACCGCCTCGGCGTCGAGGCGCTGGGCTTCGAGCTCCGTGCGCTCGATGAGCTCCCACGGCCGCAGACCGGCGAGCTCGACCGCGGCGAGCCCCTCTCGGACCGAGATGACCTTGTCCGGCGCGCGTGACCCAGGCGACGTCGGATCGCCGATGGCGACAACGGGGAACTCGAGGCCCTTGGCCCGGTGCGCCGTCATGATGCGGACGCCGCCGACCGCGTCGTCCCACTCGCTCGCGACGCCCGAGACCGAGCTCTCGACCAGATCGTCGACGAACGCGCGAAACGAGAGCCCCCCGTGACGCTCGTGGCGCACCGCGCGCTGGGCCAGGTTCGTGAGATCCGTCATCGCCTGCTCCGCGCTCGCCGAGAGCGCCATCGTCAAGTGACCGCGCGTCTTGGAGAGGAGCTCGAACAGCGTCTCGGCCGGCGGCCGGACGTTGCGACGCAGGTGGAGGAGGCCGATCAGGGAGAGCGCGTGGCCGAGCGGCACCAGGTCTCTGGGGAGGGCGGTGCGCGGGCGCACGAGCGCGTCGAGCGAGCCGTAGCGCGTCTTGTGCTCGAGCAGGGTCTCGTCCGAAATCCCGAAGAGGAAGCCCTTCAGCGCGGCGTAGAGCACGAGCGAATCACCGGGGTGCTCGATGGCGCGCAGGGCGTTGACGACGCCGCGCACCTCGTCGAACTCGAGCTTGCTCGTGGTCCCGACGACGGTGCAGGCGATGCCTCGCTGCGTCAGGGCGGCGGTCAGCTCGCGGACGGCGGCCTCGCCGAATCCACCCACCTGGCGGAAGAGCACGCAGATGTCGCCGGGGACGATCGGCGAGACGCGACCGTCCGGCCGGGGCAGCTGGTAGCCGCTCTCGTCGATCAGCCAAGCCAGATACCCCGCGAGGGCGGCCGGGTACGAGGCGCGAACCGCGACCTTGGCGAGCTTGTCGTTCTTGCCGTACGGCTCGGGGATGGGGATACCCACCACCGCGGGCTCGGAGCCGTGCTCGGCGCGGCTCGGCGCGAGCGGGACGTGCGCGGCCTGGAGCGCGACGGGGTCGCCGTCGAGGAGCGGCGCGAACGCGGCGTTCACGAACCGCTGGATGGTGGGGACGGCGCGGTACGAGGTGCTCAGCTCGAGGACCGCGCCCCCCGACGCCAGGACGAGGTCCTTGACCTGGACGTAGGTGGCGATGTCGGCGTGGCGGAACCGGTAGATGCTCTGCTTGGGGTCGCCTACGACGAACAGCTTTCCGGGCGCGGGCGGCGACGCGAGCGGATCGCTCGCCTGCGGCGCGTCGCTCGCCAAGAGGAGGATGATCGCGGCCTGGGCCGGGTCGGTGTCCTGGAACTCGTCGACGAGCAGGTGGGTGAGCCGACCGGCGAACCGGGCGCGCACGTCGGGGTCGCCGACGAGCAGCGCGCGCGTGCGCAACAGCAAGTCGTCGAAGTCGAGCATGCCGCGGCTCGCCTTGATGGCCTCGTAGCGCTCGACCACGCCCCAAAGCTCGTCGCGCAGGAGCATCACGAGCTCGGCGTCGGCGTCGCGCGCGAAGTCGGTGAGAGAGCGCACGAGCTCTTCGTGCCGGGCCCGAACCGCCTCACGCTCGACGCCGGCCGCGTAGGGCCCGCGACCCCAGCGGGGCTTCATCACGTCGCGGTTCTTGGCGAGCGCGACGAGCTCGGCCTCGACCTCTTCGTCGTGGATACGGTGGACGCGCTCGGCGAGCGAGCAGACGGGCCCGAGGTCTTTGCGGAGGACGTCTTTCTTGGAGCGCGAGCGGCACGCGAGCTCCGCGCAGGCATCGAGCGAGGCGAGCGTGCCTGCGATGGCGGCGCCGCGATCGAACGGACGCTCCCGCCAGGGCGCGGCGAGGTTGCGGTTGTCGACGAGGTCGCGCGCCGCCCGACGCAGCCGATCGACCGAGACGTCTTTGCGCGCCAGGGCGCGGGCCACCGCGGGCGAGCCGCTGCCGAGCGCGCTCTCGAGCCAGCGCCCGAACGCCTCCTCGAACGCTCGTTGCGCGTCGTCCTCGGACGACGGCAAGAACGCCGGATCGATGCCGGCCTCGATCGGGCGCTCGCGCAGGAGATCGGACGCGAACGTGTGGATGGTCGAGACCCGCGCCTCTTCGAGCCGGCCGAGCGCGCGGCTCAAGGCGGCGCGCTCGGCATCGGCGGCGCCCTTGCGCTGCCGCTCGATCTCTCCGCGGATGCGGACCTTGAGCTCACCCGCCGCCTTGTCGGTGAAGGTGACGGCGGCGAGCGCGCCGATGTCGGCGCCCGAGCGGAGCAGCGCGACGAAGCGCTGCACCAGGACCGTCGTCTTGCCCGTCCCGGCGGCCGCCTCGACCAAGAAGGTGGTGCCGAGGTCGGTCTTGATGCGCTCGCGAGCGGCCTGGTCGCTCACGGCATGCCCCGGAGATGCGTCAGATCGCGCTCGAGCGCCTTCTCGGTCAGCGTTCGGGCCCGCTTGGCGTTCGAGCGGCGCTCCTCGTCGGGGCCGCACACGTCGCGAAAATCACACGATCTGCATGCGTCTTTCTGGGGACGGGCGAGCAGGAGCCCCCGCTCGACGGCGGCGTCGACCATCTTGAGGATCGCGACGCCGCGCTCTTTGCTGTCGGGCTCGAGCGCGATCGGCTTCGACTCGAAGCCCGCGCGCTCGGTGGAGAAGAAGAACCGTGCGCCGGTCACCCGGTCACCGGGCTCGAGCACGCGCCCGGCGAGGGCCTCGAGCGCCATCGCGTAGAGGAGCGCCTGGTTCAATCGACCCTGGCCGACGATGAGCGTGCCTCGGATGTCGGGCAGGCGGCCCGTCTTGAAGTCGGTGACGCGCACCTCGCCGCCGGCGGTGCGGTCGACCCGGTCGATCGCGCCGCGGAGGAGGAAGCCCCGGATCGCGACCGGGTCGGGCACGCTGTGCGGGTCGAGGCCCGGGCGCGGGGCGCCGAAGCCGAGCTCGGCGTAGAGAGGTACGAAACCGTCATTTTCAGCCCGGTCGACCTCGAGCGCGCCCAAGACGTCGCGCTCCACGTCGGCGACGTCGCGGTCGAAGACGCGGTCGAGGAGCGGCTCGAGCCGCGCGCGCTCTCGCTCGGCGACCTCGCGGATGGCTGCCTTGGCGAGCGCGCGCGCCTCGTCGGCGCGCGCCGGGTCCGAGGGTGAGAGCCCGGCGTCGGCGAGCCGGCGCAGGGTCGCGGCCTGGCACTGGTGGTGGAGCGAGCCGAGCGTGGCCGGATCGAGGCGCTCGATGGGTACGACGTCGACCCGCGCCGTGAGCTGGGCGATGGCCTGAAGGTAGTAGCGGTATGGGCACGCAGTGAACGCCTGCAAGAGCGAGGCGGACGTCGGCCGAGCCGTCAGCCGGTGACCGGCGAGGATCTGCAGCGTGAGCGGCCGCGTCGGAAAGAGCCCGTCGGCCGAGCCGAGCTGAGGGTGGTGGTGCCGCCGCCACCGCATCTGGAGCGCCGACCGGACGTGCGGGTGATCGACGATGAGAAAGCGCGCCCGACCCGCCGACCGATCCCGATCGGCCAAGAGCTCGCCCAGGAACGCGAGCTCTTCTTCGACCGCGTCGATCGCGGTGGCGGGGTCGCGCGGCGCGGGCCAAGCCATCCGCGCGCCGTCGGAGAGGCGCGCGCTCGACTCGAACGCGTCGAGGTCGGGCAGCACGCCGCGCTCGGCGCGCGCGACCTCGAGGCCGAAGAGCGACGGCACGCGGGCGCGATCCGCGTCGACATCCACGCGCGGATACGAGAACCGCAGGCGCTCGGTGGCCGCGCCGGCCGCCGTGAGCAGGCGGTCGCGCTCACCGGCGGCGCGATCGGCCTGCGTCTCGAGGGTGTCGTCGAGGCCACGGCGTACGTCGTCGACGAGCAGCGGGTCCTCGTGGATGCGCTCGGGAAAGAGACGCTCGGCGAGCCCGGGCACGAAGACGACGCGGCGCGCGCGGCCTCGGAGCCCCACCGGCGTCGTCACGAGGACGCGCCCGAACGCGGTCTTGGCGCTGGGCCGCTCGACCGCGACCAGCCGTGGATCGAGGACCGCCCGCACCGAAGGCAGATCGATGGGCAGGGTGCTCGCCGCGAGCGGCTCGAGCTCGGAGAGCACGGCGAGGACGAGCTCGGGGCGCTTCACCGCGACGAGCGCCAGCTCTCGAACCGAGTCGATCATCTCACGCCACGTGGCGCTCTCGGGCACCGCGTCGAGCGCCGCCAGCACGGGGCCGAGGCAGGCCGCGAGGTCGTCGAGCGCTTCGAGGTCGCGCTCGGCGCGGCCGCGCGCGGGCGCGTGCTCGTCCGGGAACGCGATCAGCGTGTCTTCGAGGACTGCCCTCGCGCTGCGGAGCCGCCGCGTCAGGTACGCGGACAACTTCACACCGTGGCCCGCCTGCGTGACCCCAGCCTCGCCGAGCAGGCGCTCCCACCGCCTGAGCGACGGCCGCTCGATGGCGCGCGCTTCGACCCGGTCGGGCTCGTCTTCGGGCGGCTCCTCGCGGTCGCCGAACCGCCCCAGATCTTCGGAGGTAGGCCCGACCGGTGCGGCGACGTCGCGCTTGGCGACGCGCGGCAGCTCGGCCGTCGCGAGGTACTCGGCGAGCCGCCGGCCCGAGCCGCGCTCGATCTTGCATCCGAGCAGGATCGAGAGCGCGCGGCCGGACGCGTGCGGGCGCCGCGAGCCGCCCTCGAAGTACGCGGGGACCTTGGCGCGAGCCAGCGCGGCCTCGATGTGGGCCGCGTACGTCTCGCGCGACGGGATCGCGATCGCCATCTGGTCGAACGGCACACCGCGGCGAGCCTCGGCCAGGATGGAGCGCACGATCTCGAGCGTCTCGATGCCCTCGCCGGGCGCGGCGATCATCGACACCGCGTCGCCCGCGTCGGCGGTCGGCGTCGCCTCTTCGGCGAAGAGCCGATCGCGAAACGCATCGAGCGGCGCAGGGGCGGCCCTTGCGACGCCCTCGGTCGGGAGCCCCAGCGCCGCGACGTGCCCGAGGCTCACGTGGTCGGAGCTGGCGACGACGAGGAGCGCGCGCGGCGATGCGCCGACGATGCCGGCGATGAGCTCGCGCTCGGCTCGACTGCGAATGGCGACGTCGAACAGGACCACGGGCAGCCCAGCCATCAGCGACCCGGCGAGGGCGGACCGGGCCTCGGTCGCGACGTCGGCGCGGTCGGCGAGCGCGCGCGTCGCGAGCTCGGCCTCGTACGCTTCGAGGAGCACACCGACCTCGGCCGTCAGACCGCCCATCGCGGTGAGGCGCGCGGCGGGCACGCGCGCGCTTCGAAGATCGTGGGCGGTGCGGCCGAACGCGGACGCAAACCCTGGGCTCTCGGCGGCGCTGCGCGGCGAGCCCGGCGGCCTGCGGGCGAGCAGCGGCACCGTGCCGGCGGCGAGTGAGCCCGCGACGACATCGCGCGCGATCGCGAGGAGCGCCAGCGGCGGAGCGATCGCGCGGCCGCGAGCGGCCAGTGCGGGCGCGGCGAGCTCCGACGCGAACGCCGCGAGCGTCTTGCGGTGAATACCGAAGGTCGCGCGGGGCCCTCGCGCGTGTGCGTACGCGAGCTCATCGAGCGCGGCGCGCGACGGACCGATCACGAGCGCCTCGTGACCTGGCGCCACCCCCGAGAGGAAGCCGAGCACCGCGTCGAGGCGCGCGCGCGTCGACGCCGAAGAGACGCACCGGCGTTCGGTCATCCGCGCAGCGCCTCGACCACACGCAAGAAATTCGCCCCCAAGATCTTTTCTACCCGCGCCGGCGTGTACCCGCGGCGCAGCATGATGTCGACGAGCTTGGGGAGCTCGAGGCACGTGGGCATGTCGCGGGGCGTGACGATGGCGCCATCCCAGTCGCTCCCGAGCGACGCGTGGTCCTCGCCCGCGACGCTCACGATGTGGTCGATGTGATCGACCACCCGCTCGGCGCGCCCGCCCCACTTCGAGTCTCCGAGGAACGTCGCCTCGTACATCACGCCGATGGTGCCGCCCGAGTCTGCGATGGCGCGGATCTGATCATCGTCGAGGTTGCGCCAGTGATCGTGGACGCCGCAGACGCCAGTGTGCGTCACGAGGAGCGGCTGCGTCTTGTCGTGGACGGCGACCGCGTCCCAGAACCCCTTGCGAGACACGTGCGCGAGATCGACGAACACACGGTCGGCGTTCAGCCTGCGGACGTACTCGCGCCCCTTGTCGGTGAGCCCCTCGTCGCCGCCGCCGAGGGGCGAGCTCGTGCTGCCCAGCGACGAGGCGGTGAGGTGGACGAGCGTGACGCGCAAGATCGTCCCGTCGGCGAGGGCCCGCACCGCCTCGGGTGACGCGTCGAGCGCGTTGCCGCCCTGGATGCCGATGAACGCGCCGTGCTTGCCGGCGGCGCGCGCGGCGCGGTAGCCGGCCGTGCTCTTCACCACCTGGAACTGCTCGGGCACCCTGGCGAAGATCTCTAGGAGCTCCGCGATGTTCTCCTTGAACGACGTCTCGCGCTCGGAGGCGACCTTGAATGGGTTCGTCGTGATGACCCAGGTGGCGCCGGTCACGCGGGCCTCGAGGATGCGCGGGAAGTCGACCTGCGAGTAGAAGCTCGCCGCGAGGAGGCCGCGATCGTGCCGCTCGGTCAGGTCGTAGCCGAACACGCGCGTCCAGATGTACGAGTCGATGTGCAGATCGATGACGTCGCTCTCGAGGTAGAGCTCGACGGCCTCGCGCGAAACGCCGAGCTGATCGGCCCAGGACCCAGGGTCGCCCGTGTGGTCGGCGTACGAGAGCAGCACCGCGGCGGAGCGTGCGCTCGCCCGCGCCGCGAGGCAAGGGCGCGGTCGCCTCAGTTCACGCTGATGGCGACGATCCGCGGGTTGCCGGCCTCGTTGTCTCTGGTCTCGGCGGTGATCTGCCGGCGGCACTTGCCGCCCCCCAGCTTGCCGATCGTGAAGCTCGAGCCGCTCGAGCCCTTGGTCACCGTCGCGCTGCGGCCGATGCGCCATTTGCCGAAGCCACCCGACGAACAGCCTGCGCGCCCGAGCTTGCCGGCGCGGATGCCCGCCGCCTCCCAGCGCTCACCGAGATCATCGGGCGTACCCACCTCGTCTCGTAGATCCTCGGAGAGCAGCGCGTACGCACCGTCGTAGTCGGCCTTGTCGAGCCGAGACAGGAACTTTTGGACGACCTCTACTGCGCCGTCGCCAGGGCCGTAGCCGAAGATGAAGACGAGCGGCGCGGTCGTCGCGACGAGGATGCCGAAGACGAGGAGCAACCCGGCCCGCTTCGTCGAGGCCGCCACCCGGGCGGCTGCCGGCGGGATGGGGAGGGGCGCGTGTCGGTAGCCGCCGAAGTGCTGTGCCGGCGGCGCCCACACGGGCTGGGTAGGGATGTCCACGATGACGACGTCCGACGGATCGTGGGGGGAGACAGCGACCGGCACACGCGCACCTGCGGCGAGCGAAGCGATCTCGCCCGCGCGGTACCAGGCCTGAGTCTCGACGTCGTACGGAGCGAAGCCTTGCGGCTCGACGCGCAGCCACACGGTCGCCCGGCGGTACCGCTTGCCGCCGGACTTGGCGTGCCCGAGCAGCATCTCTTTGTGAGCGACGGTCGCCCACGCGCGATGCCCCCCGGTGATGAGCGCGCGGTAGTGCTCGATGCGCGCCTTTTTCTTGAGCGCGGCGCGGATCACGAGCCAGATCGGGAGGTAGGCCGCGACCGAGGCGATCACGAGCGGCACCGTGTACGCCTGACCGAACTCGATCGCGCACGCCGTCGCCGCGACGCCGGGCGCAGCGGCGTGGACGAGGAAGAAGAGCGGAAAGACCCACCCCAGCCCGTCCACGCGCTCGACGGCGACCTCACTCATCGCGCGCCGCCGAGCCCCCCGTGACCGAGCACGTCAGATCTTCACTTCGCGGAGCTTGATCTTGTTCCGATCGAACACACCGAGCCCGAGCTCGGCCGCGTTCTTGATGTACGTCGGCTCGCGCTGCGCGTCTTTCAGCGTGGGCAGGCCGTTCTCTTTCCGGAGCTTCTCGACGAGCTCCCAGCCTATGACGTCCTGAGCGACCGGGTCGGTCGATGCGTAGATCGAGTGGAATGGGATGCGCCGCTTCGGGTTCGTGTCGAGAGGGCCCTCGTCGTACATCACCTTGTAGGCGTCGGTGATGTGCAGGCGGACGCGGCTCTTGACGATGTCCTGGGCGTAGAGCTGGGCGATCTGGGGGCTCGCGTTGTGGGCGTGGAACGCGTGCGGGTTGATGATCGAGCCGTGGGTGATGTTCTTCATCGTGCCCGTGTAGCCGCAGATCGAGTGGTCTTTGATCTGGCTCACGTTGATGACGCACGTCGCCTCCATGAAGGGCGTGACGTACTTGGTCCCGACGCCGGCGACGGTGATGTCCTTCATCGTCGCGTCTTTGTTCTCGTGGATCGCCGTACGGATCCCCTCGGGGAAGTCTTTGTCGGGCTTCAGCGCGCTGTCGACGCAGCGGGTGCCCTTCAAGAACGTGCCGTACTGCTCGTAGATCATGATGCTCGACGCCGGCACGCCCGCCGCGACGATGCCCCTGACGATGGCGAGGACGAGCTCTTTGTTGGCGGCCATCGTCGCGTTCTTGCGGCCCGCGATGCCGTTGGGCTTGATCGCGACCTTGTCGTCCTTGTGGACGAAGCGCGCGAAGGCCTCACCCAGGTCGGACTTGCCGGTGAGCTCGGTCATCGCGCGCGCGAGCATGGCGGTGGCGGCCTCTTGCTTGGGCCACAGACCGTTCTCTTGCAGGGTGTCGGCCTGCTCGACGCGGATCACGCGCCCGGGGATCGAGAGCGGGACGAAGCCCTTCGGGGGCTTGGCCACCAGGCCCGACCGCTCCTGAGCGAGCGCCTCTTCGGCGGAAATCGCCCCGATGCCGAGCGCCGCCGCGCCGCCCAACCACGCGCGTCTGCCAAAGTCTCGTCGCGCCATGACCGCATTCTGCTACAGGCGTGGGGCCGGGTCGAGCGATAGCGGCCCGCAACGCCATGGCAACGCGCCGCACGAAGAGCAAAGTCGATGATTCCGTGCCGGTATCCGGCACCCAGCGCCTCGACCCCACCAAGCTCGCGCCCGAGGCGTCGCGGCGGATCGAGGCCGCGCTGCACTTCGTGACGTTCGCGTCCAAGTCGCAGCCCCTGCCGTTCTTGCTCGATGGTTTCCCCGCCCGCGTCGCGGCCGTGCTCGAGGCGCAGGTCGTCTCGCTCTACCTGCTCGAGGGCCACGGCGAGGGGCTGGTGCTCCGCGGCAACGTCGGCTTCGATCCGAAGGCGCGCGGGCGCGTGCGGCTCCAGGTGGGCGAGGGGCTCACCGGCCTCGCGGTCGAGGCGCTGCGCCCCGTGAGCGTCGTGCGCGCGCCCGGGCACGAGCACTTCCGTCGCTTCAGCGAGCTCGATGAAGATCGCTACCCGGTGTTCCTCGCCATCCCGATCCTGGGGCCCGACGAGCGCCCGCTCGGCGCGCTGGTCGCGCAGCGCACCGAGCGCGCCTTCACCGTGGACGAGATCTTGACCGCGACCGTGCTCACCGCGCCGGTCGCGCACGCCGTTCGACACGCCGCGCTCCTCGACGAGCTGCGCGACAAGCCCACGCGCAAGACGGGGGGTGGCACGCGCAAGGTGACGCTCCCGGGTCGCCCCGTTTTTCCGGGCCACGCGCTCGGCGGCCTGGCCGCGCTGCGCCGGCCCGCCAAGGACCGGCGCGTGGCCCCGCGCCCCGACGAGGTGCGCCTGCTCGCGGGCGCGTTCGAGACGGTCGAAAAGGCGCTGCGGGGGATGCAGGCGCGCGCCCACGCGCTTCACCTCGTGGGCGAGACGAGCTTCCTCGCGAACTACGCGCTCATGGCTACCGACGAGCGCCTGCGCGAGCGGGCGATCGAGCTGGTCAAGAGCGGGCGCGGCGCCGCCGACGCGATGTCGACGGTCGCGCGTGAGGTCGCGCGCGCGGCTACCGGCGTCGTCGGCGATCCCTTCCTCGCCGAGCGCGCGCGCGACATCGAAGATCTGTGCGAGGCCGTGCTCATGCTGGCGTCGCCCGACGCGCGCGCCGAGATCCCGGCCAAGGCCGTCGTCTTGGGCGAGCAGCTCACGGTGTTCGACCTCCTCGTCACGGCGCGCAACCAGCCGAGCGGCGTGGTGCTCACCCAGCGCGCCAACCCTCGCAC